>JAZNJT010000073.1:0-12218 GCA_045578145.1 Acutalibacteraceae bacterium | reverse complement strand
GCAATTTTTTTACCGTTTTTAATAGCGCTATTTATAATTTCGGCGGCTTTTTTAATATCTGCCATTTGATAAAAGTCGGTAAAATACGGCTCATCGGAAATAAACTGTTCAAGCTCGCATATATCGGTATATCCTCTTGATGCGGCAATAAGTGCTACAAAAGGGTCAATATCACACTCATAACTTAATTCCTTTGCAAGCTCTTTATTAATATCAGATAGAACCCATTTTTTAAAGCCCATATTTTCACCGCCTTTTAATAATATTTTCTCATAATAATAATATCACTTATTTTATACTTTTTCAATACATTTAAAGCAAAAAATCCCCACAAAGTGAGGATTTTTATAAAATTTCAATTTAAAATAAGATTATTTTACAATGCTGTTATAAACTTCTTCAAACTTTGCTTTGGCTTCCTTTGCAGAATCTGAATTTTCAGAAATCTGCTCTTTGGTTACAGCCAACGAGTTCATAAGGTTATCAACCTCAGAAACAAAATTCTTAGAGGTTTCGGTAATACTGTTTCTAAGTTGATCTAACGATTCGTGAGCTTCATCTATGGTATAAAGATTGCGACTCACCTCTTGATTAATAATGTTAGCATTATTCTCAGAGTTTTCGATAATAGCCTTTGCATTCTCTTGAGCAACAAGATAAAGCTTACCAATATTTTCGGAAAGACGCTCGATTTCTTCATATTTCGCATTAAATTCGTTAAGCTTTCGGTCAAGTTCTGACTTTTCAGAAATCAGCTTTTCTCTTTCAAGATTAACAGCGTTAATTTCATTTTTTAAATCGTCAATTTTTGAATTAAAATTCTTTTCTTTTTCGCTAAAAGCTCTATGCATTCTATCAATATAATTAATTACATCAGAGCAGTTAAATCCAAGTAAACTTTTTTTAAATCCTATAGACATTTTAACATACCTTTTTCTTAAATATTGATATAATTATAGCATAAAAGCAAAGAGTTTTCAAGTTAAAAATATTTGACTTTAAAGAAAATAAATAGTATTATATATTAGATATTTTTATTTGAGGTATTATAATGGATTTTTTAGAATTAAGAAGTAAAATTATTAAAAAATATTTCAGTAATATGAATGATCGGCAGTTTGAAGCAGTTACTACTGTAGACGGTCCATTGCTTGTATTAGCGGGTGCCGGTAGCGGCAAAACAACCGTGCTTGTAAACAGAATACTTAATCTTGTTAAATTCGGTAACGCTTATAACAGCGATTATATTCCCTATTATACCGATGAAGATATTAAGCTTGGAACAGACTATTTAAACGGAATTATAGAAGATATATCCGACAGTGTTTTCAGCGTAAACCCTGTAAATCCTTGGCAGATTTTAGCTATCACCTTTACTAACAAAGCTGCAGGTGAACTAAAAGAACGAATAGTTAAAAAATTAGGTTCTGACGGTGCAGATATTTGGGCAGGTACATTTCACTCAATATGCGGTAAAATATTACGTAGAAATGCCGACCTTTTAGGCTTTACGTCACATTTCACAATTTATGATACCGATGACCAACGCCGACTTATTAAAGAAATTATGAAGCAAAATAATATTGACGATAAATTTTTGCCTCATAAATCTGTTTTAGCAGCTATTTCCGATGCCAAGGACAAGTTGATAACCCCTAGCGAATATACCGCTTCTGTCGGCTCAGATTTCCGCCTTAAAACAATAGCACAGCTATATACACTTTATCAAAAAGCTCTTAAAAAAGCTGATGCTATGGATTTTGACGATATGATTTGCAATACCGTAGAGCTCTTGCAGAATAATCCCGATGTGCTTGAATATTATTCAAATAAATTCCATTATGTCATGGTTGACGAATATCAGGACACCAACTACGCGCAATATGTTCTTGTCAGTCTTTTAGCTTCTGGCAAAAATAATATTTGTGTTGTTGGTGATGATGACCAGAGTATTTACCGTTTCAGAGGAGCTACAATAGAAAACATATTAAATTTTGAGGAGCATTATAAAGGCGCTAAAATTATAAGACTTGAGCAAAATTATCGTTCAACTTCTAATATACTAGGGGCTGCTAACCGCGTTATTTCAAACAATAAAGGCAGAAAGGGTAAAACTTTATGGACTGAGAACGGCGACGGTGAAAAAATTACTATTTACACTGCTCCTGATGAACGCGATGAAGCTCGATATGTGGCAGAGAGCATATTAGAAAATGTTAGAAAAGGTGCTCTATTTTCCGATCATGCAATACTTTATAGAATGAATGCTCAATCAAACGCGCTTGAAAGCGTAATAGCAAGAAGCGGTATCTCTTATAAAATCATTGGCGGAACAAGATTCTTTGATAGAAAAGAAATTAAAGATGTTCTTGCCTATTTGCAGTTAATTAATAATAATAACGATGATTTAAGACTCCGAAGAATAATTAATGAGCCAAAACGAGGTATTGGCGACACAACAGTTAATCATGCCGCAGAGATTGCTACACAGTTAGGTGTTTCTATATTTGAAGTTTTAAAGCACGCTGATGAATATGCTGCTTTATCACGTGCCTCTAGTAAAATAAAGCAATTCTGTGAGATGATAGATAATCTCACAGAACTAAGCTTTGATTTAAAAATAAGCGAACTTTTTGAGCGTATGTTAGAGCTTAGCGGATATTCATCTGCCCTTACTAATGATGGTGACGAAGGACTTGACCGACTTGACAATGTTAAGGAATTTGCTTCTTCTATTTTACAATATGAAACTGAAAATGATGATCCTACACTTTCAGCATTCCTAGAAGAGATTGCCCTTGTAAGTGATATTGACTCTTTAGATGAGAATGATGATAAGGTTGTGTTAATGACTATTCATGCTGCAAAGGGTCTTGAATTTGATAATGTTTATCTTGTTGGTATGGAAGAAGGTATTTTCCCCGGCAATCAGTCAATATACGGCGGCAATGAGGAGATTGAAGAAGAACGCAGACTTGCATACGTTGCAATAACTCGTGCCAAGAAAAATCTCACAATTACTAACACATCTATGCGTATGATTTTTGGTATGACAAGCAGAAATCTTCCTTCACGCTTTGTTAAAGAAATACCAGATGATTTTTGCAAATGTGACGGTATGGTTAAGCATTATATAACCTCACCTACTGTTACTAAAACTAAAGCAACGACTTATAAAAACTCATACACTGCAACCAACACTTCTTCTGCTGTGTATTCGGTAGGACAAGAGGTTACCCATAAAACTTTTGGTAAGGGAATGATAATTTCAATTACTCCTACAGGACCTGATACAATGCTCGAAATTGCTTTTGAAAATGTTGGTACCAAAAAAATTATGGCAAACTACGCAAAATTAACAGTTTAGCAAAAATTATGAAAGATTTGTATGATAAAATACAATAAATTCTATTATAAGGTGATTATATGTCTTCAGGCAGTAAAGCGGTAAAAAATACCGCGATGATTACATTTAAAAATAATCTGATTTCTTGTGTAATATCAGGATTAGTTGTTATTTTTACATATTATTCCTGTAATTTAATTTCATCACTATTTCATTATTTAAAAATATCTTTTTTAAGTGATATTGTTTTCTTTTTATTGTTATTCTTTATATTTTCACCTGTGTTATTTGGTCTTTTGCGTTATTATTGGCGTATGATTTTAGGTGTGACGGATATTCCTATTTCCGTTTTTGAAAACTTTTCTGATTTTCAAAAATATAAAAAAGCAATAAAACTACAGTCGGTATTATTACTCAAAACATTTGTAAGAGGCATTATTCTTTTTATACCAGCCATTTTAGTTAAATTAATTTCACAAGAATATTTTTACGACTTTTTCGGATTACCTATGCCTTTGTGGGCAGGAAACTTACTTCCTGTGTTTAACGGTCTTGTAACATTTTCACTTGTTATACTTTTATTTATGATGCTCAAATTCTATCTTGCCCCAATGCTATATATTGCTGATGAAAATATGGATATCGATGAAGCAATTCATATGTCGAAAATTATTTCAAAGAAATCGGGTATAGATTTCATATATTTGTGTGCAGGTTTTATAGGATGGATAATTCTTTCATTTCTTGTATTCCCGCTAATTTTCACTCTGCCTTATATGTTACTTTCGTATTTATATCATTCGCGATTTGCAGTTGCAGAGTATAATAAGCACATCGAAAACCAAAATCTTGACGGCTCTTTTAGTTTTTCTGAGGGTATATGATATGAAATGTGAAATAATTTTAGCTTCTGCTTCACCGCGCAGAAAAGAATTACTGAATGTAATTACCGAAAATTTCAAGGTAATACCGTCTACGGTTGATGAAAGTATACCAGAATCACTCCCCATTTCTAAAGTGCCTGAATTTTTAGCTGAATTAAAAGCTAAAGATATAGCTTACAACCATCCTAACAGTCTTGTTATCGGTGCTGATACCTGTGTAATTGCAGATAACAAAGTTTTAGGCAAACCTAAAGACCGACAAGAAGCTTATGATATGATTTCTTTGCTTTCGGGGAAAACACATCTCGTAATTACAGGTTGCAGCATTGTTTTTGAAGGAACTGTTAAAACCTTTTCTTCTGTTACAGAAGTGGAATTTTATAAGCTTAGTGAAGAAGATATCAATAATTATGTTAATACGTCAGAACCATACGATAAAGCCGGTGCTTACGGAATTCAAGGAAAAGGCTCTTTGCTTGTTAAAAAAATCAACGGCGACTATTTTAATGTTGTTGGTCTTCCTATTTCAATGCTAAATAACTATATAAAGAAAATGTCAGGTATATAAAGTACTTGACATTTTTTCTTTTCAGTAATAAAATAACTTTTGTATGTTAAAGAAAAGGCTGGTATAATATTATGCTTAAAAACATTTTAAATTCCCCTTTTGTTAAGTTTTGTATGACACATAAAATTATTTTAAGTATTGTTTCGGTATTATCAATCGTTACAATAATTATTACAACAGTAATGATTAACACCCCTGAAGATGCTGTTATTTCGTCTGGCATTATTTCAAGCAGTGAGGCTGTTTCAAGCTATACTTCTAGTTCACAAGCAGTTAGCAGTGTTATATCCGAGGTGTCAAGCAAAGAAGAAACAACCGCTGTTGCAACACCAAAACCGCCTGTTACAACTGTAAAGCCTACAGTTACTGTTACTCCCCCGCAAATTAATTCGAGTGGTTATAAGTACAACACTAATCTTGATGTTGCTGACAATCTTTTTGTGGATTCTTTGGTTTACACAGGTTATAATCTTGCAAAGCATAATGCTGACGGCAAAAGATGGATTTATATTTTAGCTTCCCAAAAACGCGGACTCGGTTATCTTTCAAACATTGGTTACGGCGGTGGCTCAAGCGGATATGAAACAACGGCTGACGGCAAACCTGATATATCAGCTTTTGAGCGCAAAGGTCTTGTTTGCGCTTCTTTTGTAACCTATGTTTATTTTAATTATCTTCCAAATGTTGCAGGTATTGATACATCCTCTCTCACCCGACCTGTGAAATCTTATAGCGCTCACGATTGGTATTTAGCAGGTTTAGATTGGGTTAACAAAGGATATTCTGAAAATATTCCATTTACCGCAACAAATGGCGGAGGAAATCTTATTAACTTTAAAAGTTCTAAAGATATACCGATAGGCTCGCTTTTAGTGTTTAGAGATGTTAAAAAATCTGCTACTTATGGCAGTCACGTCGCGGTTTATGCTGGATACCGCAACAATAATCATTGGGTTGTTCACGTTGGTAACGATAACGGACCGGAATTCTGCTCAATTGAACGAATGAACTGCGGACCCGATCCTCATTGGCCTATTGCTGTAATTTCAACCCCCTCCAATATCAGATTTTCAGCATCAATTGAAATTGAGGCAAAGACCA
This sequence comes from Acutalibacteraceae bacterium, assembly GCA_045578145.1. GTDB lineage: Bacteria > Bacillota > Clostridia > Oscillospirales > Acutalibacteraceae > UBA737. The sequence continues at coordinate 6,319 of JAZNJT010000073.1, read as the reverse complement.
ACGATGGCACAGCCTTAAAAGGCTTCCCTATAAAACTAAAAAATACAACAAACGGAAATGTCATAGACCTAAACTCTACTGATGTTAACGGTAAAACTGCCAAAGATTTACTACATTACGGTAATTATGAATTGCTTTACAACACACCAGATGGTTACACAATAGATTCCGCTTCTAACACTGTTTCTTTAAACACACAAAATAATAGTTTAAATAAGGTTACTTTGATTTTTAATAAAATAGTTAAAGAAACAAACAGTAAAACAGAAGCCACTGTTTCAGAGGTTTCAAGCACAACATCCGAATAAATTAAAGCAGTGTCAAACGACACTGCTTTTTTATATGTATTTTTTATTTACTGCTTTGTTTACGCCCAAAACACCGCCTATTAAAGCAGAAAGCAAAAATATAATTAAATGAAAAAGTGTATTATATGTTATGCCACCGTCATCAATTATTAACGACAAAATCATAATAAGCATAAAGGTGGAAAAACCGCAAATGAAACCTGTGAGCATACCTTTATCACGACGTTTATACGCGGCAAAATAAGATGCGATAAATAATGCTACTGCAACAGACAGTGTAGCTAACATAGGAGAATATTCAAAGCCTATATCAAAAAAATACATTAATGCTGAAAATAACAGCATTACTACACCTGTAATAACGATTTCGAGCAAAGCGGTTGTTATAATTAACGTATAATTTACAGAGCTTTTTTTAAATAATTCTTTTTGCATAAAAAGACCTCCCGAACAGTACATTCTATTCGGGAGGTCTGAATATTAGAACTTATTTTGCTGGTGCATCATCGTGAACAGTAAGATTTGACTGTAAAGCCCAACGTGCAACCGTAAGCTTTGAATGGTCGCTTTGAGATTCAATAACAATTGTATCTTCTTTTAATGAAATAACTCTACCATAAATACCTCCGATTGTTACGATTTCATCGCCAACCTGAAGATTTTCACGCATTTTCTTTTCTTCTTTTTGCTTTTTCTTCTGAGGACGTATAAGAATTAAATACATAGCGCCGAAAATTACAGCGTACATAATAATTAGTCCTACAATACCAAAACCGCCGCCTTGTTGTGCAGTAGTTTCTTTAGCCAAATTGAGAATATCAAAATTCATTAATATAAACCTCCAAAAATTACTAAAAAATATTATACAGCAAATTTCTAACATTTGCAAGGAAAAATTGCAATTATATTCTTGTGGAATAAATAATTTCCTTTTCACGCTTAAATTCACTGAAAGTTCCGTTATCCAGTGCTTTTCTGATATCAATCATCAAGTGATTATAAAACCAAAGATTGTGCATAACAAGCAACCTTTGAGAAAGCATTTCTTCGGCCTTTAAAAGATGTCTTATATATGCTTTTGAATACCTACTGCAAACAGGACAACCACAGTTTTCATCAATAGGTGTCATATCCCTATCATATTTTTTATTATTAATATTAATTATACCCTTAGATGTAAACAAATGGCCGTGACGTGCATTTCGGCTTGGCATAACACAGTCGAATAAATCCACACCGCGCTCCACAGCGTTAAGAATATTTGCAGGAGTGCCTACTCCCATTAAATATCTAATTTTGTCCTTTGGCATATATGGTGCTACGTGGTCAATAACATCATACATAATTTCGGTAGGCTCACCAACCGCAAGACCTCCAATTGCATAACCGTCAAGTTCTAACTCTGAAATTTCTTTCATATGCTCAATTCTAAGATCATTATAGGTACAGCCCTGATTAATTCCAAATAGCATTTGTTCACGGTTGACGGTATTTTCGAGAGAATTAAGTCTTTGCATTTCTGCCTTACAGCGTTTTAGCCATCTTGTAGTTCTTTCGCAAGATGCCTTTGAATATGAATGCTCTGCAGGATTTTCAACACACTCATCAAATGCCATTGCAATAGTTGAGCCTAAATTTGACTGAATCTGCATACTTTGCTCAGGCCCCATAAAAATCCTTTTACCGTCAATATGACTTGCAAAGGTTACACCATCCTCCTCTATTTTGCGAAGAGAAGCTAAAGAAAAGACCTGAAATCCGCCGCTATCTGTAAGTATAGGTCCGTCCCAAGTAGTAAATTTATGTAGACCGCCACATTCCTTAATTAATTCATCACCAGGCCTTACGTGTAAATGATATGTGTTTGATAGCATAACCTGACAGTCAAGTGTTTTTAAATCTTCAGCAGATACAGCGCCCTTAATTGCTGCTGCGGTTGCAACATTCATAAAAGCAGGGGTTTGCACTGTTCCTCTGTTTGTTATAAATTCTGCACGTCTTGCATTTTTCTCTTGTTTAATAAGCTTGTACATAACGACTCCTTAATAGAATATATACTCAGTATATAAGAAAACTACTTAAAAATCAACAATAATAAAGCGGTAGCAATAAGCTACCGCTTAAAAATTTAAAATTTAATCATTAACAGGCTTATTTGTAATCATTTTGATAACGAAAAGTGTGCCAACAGTAATTAGAACACCTATAGGTAATACTATCATCCAGTTTGAAACAAAACCAGCAATTATGTAGCATACAAAGGATATAGCAGCTACTGTAATGGCATAAGGCAATTGAGTTGAAACGTGGTTAATATGATCACACTGTGCTCCTGCTGAAGCCATAATCGTAGTATCAGAAATTGGTGAGCAGTGGTCACCGCAAACAGCACCTGCAAGACATGCTGACATACAAACAATACCTAGCTCGCTACCAACAGGGAAAATGCTTAGAACTATAGGTATAAGAATACCGAAAGTTCCCCATGAGGTACCTGTAGCGAAAGCAATACAGCAAGCAACTATAAAGATAATTGCCGGCAAGAAATTGCTTAACGAACCAGCACTTGCTAAAGCACCCTCAACAAATGCGCTGGAATCAAGAAGGCTTGTAGTATTCTTAAGTGTAGTAGCCATCGTTAAAATAAGAATAGCGGGCACCATCGCAATAAAACCCTTAGGAATACATTCCATAGCCTCTTTAACAGACATAAGTCTGCGAGCAACAAAGTAAATTATAATGCCAACAAGGGAAATCAATCCGCCCCAAGGAAGACCAACTGTAGCATCGGTATTGGAAAATGCATCAATAAAGCTTAAAGAAGAATCATAATTTGCAGAAGCAAATACCCATTCTTCGCCCATACAACGTCCAACATAGAAAAGTGAGAATACACAAACTGCAATAAGGAAAATTATTGGTAATACAAGGTCTATTACCTTACCATTTTCGGTTGCAGGAAGTTCGTCTTCTTCGCCAACATGATTAGCGCCTGAAAAAAGGTCACCATTTTCAGCTTTAATTTCGTGTAAACACATTGCACCGTAATCAAAATTCATAACACCGATAGCAATTATAAATACAAAAGTTAAAAGAGAATAGAAATTATAAGGAATTGCCTTGCAGAAAAGCGCAATTCCTTGACCATCAGGAGCATAGGAAGAAACTGCAGCAGCCCAAGAAGATATTGGAGCTATCATACAAACAGGAGCAGCAGTAGCATCGATTATATAAGCTAATTTTGAACGAGAAATCTTTGCTTTATCTGTTACCGGGCGCATAACTGCACCAACTGTTAAGCAGTTGAAATAGTCATCAATAAAAATAAGAACACCAAATAGGAAGGTAACAATAGTGGCACCAAATTTTGATTTAACGTGCTTTGCAGCCCACCTTCCAAAAGCTTGTGAGCCACCTGCTTTATTAAGCATTGCAACTATTATACCGAGTATTACAAGGAAAATAAAAATACCGGAACTGCCCGAAACCGCTGAAATAAATCCGTCATTAACAATGGTATCAACCGTATGTATAGGATTAAAGCTTGTAGCTAATAAGCCACCAACCACGATACCAATGAAAAGAGAAGAATAAACCTCTTTAGTAATAAGTGCCAAGCAAATTGCAACAACGGGTGGGAATAGCGACCAAAGTGTACCAATTGGGTCAGTAATACTGCCAGTTGTTGCACAAACAATTGCAAAAGCGACTGCAAAGGCAACAATAAGCAGACTTGGGATGATTTTCTTTGCTTTCATTTTAAACCTCCAAAAATATAACCGTAACACAAATATAAAGCGTTACGGTTTAAAACAAAATATGATAGCGCTCCACATTTGTGACAGACTGAAACATATTCTGCAACAGTCCAACAACGGCAAAAGAACAGTCTTACCGTTATTTCGGCGGCTTCCCCTTTCATTTTCTGCCCTGTTCAGCAAAATGAAAATTACTAATGTCAACCGCGCCTCTATCGGTATTAAATTACTTTAGTATAATAGCATAGAAAAGTAAACTTGTCAATAAATATTAACATTTTATGAATTATAAAACTTATATATGTTTTGGGCAGTTGTTTTATTCAATCCTTTTATCGCAGATAAGTCAGTTATAGTAGCATTTTTGATTTTTTTTATACTGCCGAAGTGTTTTAAAAGCTTTTCGGCGGTAGTTTTACCTACACCGTCAATTTGAATAAGTTCTGATTTCAATGCGTTTTTGCTGTGCAGAGTTTTATGGTAGCTAATAGCAAATCTATGCACCTCGTCTTGAATATTAGTAATAAGTGTAAAGCAACGACGATTAGATTTAATAGAAATATCACCGTCTGTAGTTGCAATCGCACGGGTTTTATGCTTAGAGTCTTTTACCATACCAAAAACATTAATATTTAGCCCGTATTTTTCAAGCACAGGTAAAACCGCATTAATCTGTCCCTTTGCGCCGTCAAGCAGTATCAGGTCAGGTAAAGTTTTAAAGCCCTCATCCTCCCCTTTTATATACTCATTAAATCTGCGATCTAAAACCTCAGCCATAGAGCGATAGTCATCCTGACCGACAAAACCTTTAATTTTAAAACGCTTATATGCAGATTTTAAAGGTCTTGCATCCTTAAAAACAACCATACCCGCAACATTGTCACTACCCGATGTATTAGAATTATCATAAGCTTCAATGTATCTTGGCGGCTCTTTAAGACCTAAAAGAGTTGCAAGTTCATTAAGTGCAGACATTTCTCTGCCTGTTCTCTCTGTTTTTTCTGCTAAATTTTCAGCCGCATTATTAAGGCACATATTAAGTGTTTTTAGCATTTCCCCTTGTTTTGGGTTAATAAACTCAACCCTTCTGCCGCTCATTTCGCTAAGCCAACGCTCTGTCAGTGAAAAATCATCCTCGACATCAATTAAAATTCTGCTTGGAATATCAGTTTTATTAATATAATACTGTTGTAAAAACTCACTGTATACCGATTTTTTATCAGAAAAACCGTCAACGAAATAATGTTTTTTATCCGAAAGCCTATAATTTCTATAGGTGAACACTGCAACACAAGCGGTTTCCCCTATTAAAGCTACCGAAATTACATCTTGAGCTTTATAGGAAATACAAACAACCTTCTGTTTTTCTTTAATTTTTTTTATTGCATTAATTCGGTCCCTTAACTTTGCTGCTGTTTCGAACTGTAAATTTTCTGCAGCTATTTCCATTTTTTTCTTTAATCCATCTACTGAAAGTTTATCACTGTCACCGTTTTTAATAAATTCCTTTGCAGACTCAATACTCTCAAGATACTCATCAAGGCTCGTTTTACATCTGCACGGCGCAGAACAAATTCCAATATGAAAATTAAGACAAGGACGAGAGGGCTTATCAAAGCTTCTGTTACAGGACGGAAGCTTAAATATTTTTCGTACCTCATCTACAGTTTCTTTTACTATAAAACCCGAATTATAAGGACCTATAAATTCACCCGAATTATCAAGCATTTTAGCGCTCTCTATTCTTGGCCATTTTTCTTTTGTAATTTTTATATAGGTATATCCCTTATCATCCTTCAAAAGAATATTGTATTTAGGTTGGTTTTGTTTTATAAGTGAGTTTTCAAGAATCAAAGCCTCAAACTCACTATCACACACGATATACTCAAAATCATTAACGTTTTCAACCATTTTTTTAACCTTTTCAGTGTGGTTGTTGCCTGCACCGAAATACTGTGTGACGCGATTTTTTAGTGCTTTGGCTTTACCTATATATATAATTTCTCCATTTTTATTCTTCATTATATAAACACCTGGGTACAAAGGCAAACGGTTTGCTTTTTGTTTAAGCTCATCTAACTTTTGATTCAAGAAATCACCACCTTTAATTTATTATATCAAAATTTATTTTTAAAATCAACACAGTACATTTCTTGACAAAATATTATGTAGAGGTTAAAATTATTTCAAAGAGGGATAGCTATGGAAAATATTTATGACAGAACAGCGCTACTTATTGGCGAAGATAATTTA
>JAZNJT010000072.1:0-1908 GCA_045578145.1 Acutalibacteraceae bacterium | reverse complement strand
GATTGCCGTGATGGTATTTCTAATACATTTTCAATCACTCCCGATGCTTTAGGCAGAGATGCTGACGAGAGAGAGAACAATTTGGTTTCTATTCTTGACGGTTATTTTGCAAAGAAAGCGCATCATATTAATATTAATGTGCTTAACCGAGAAACTTTGGTTGCGGCTTACAATGATCCGGAAGCTTATCCTAACCTTACAATTCGTGTTTCAGGCTATGCCGTTAACTTCCATAAGTTATCTCGGGAACAGCAGAAAGAAGTAATTAGCCGTACTTTCCACGAGGCTATATAATATGGGAAAAGTAAATTCTATCCAAACGCTCGGTGCTCTTGACGGACCGGGCGTTCGGTTTGTGGTATTTTTGCAGGGCTGTAATTTAAGGTGCCATTGTTGTCATAATCCTGATACTTGGGAAATTGGCGGCGGTACAGAATATACGCCAAAAGAAATAGCCGATAAATGCGAACGGTTTAAGGAATATTTCGGGGATAAGGGCGGAATAACCTTGTCGGGCGGTGAGCCTCTTTTACAGTCAGAGTTTTGCTTAGAAATTTTTAAAGAGTGTCACAAAAGAGGTATTAACACCTGTCTTGATACATCGGGCAGTATTTTAAATGATGAGGTTAAAGAGTTGCTCGGTGAAACTGATACTGTTTTGCTTGATATTAAATATACAAACGATGAGGATTATAGGAAATACGTGGGTTGCAGTATTAAAACACCTTTGGAATTTTTAGATTATTTAAATCAAAAAAATATCCCCACTGTTATACGTCAGGTTGTGATACCGACAATAAATGACAATGAGGAAAATATTTTAAGACTTAAAGAAATACGTGATAATCACAAAAACATTGTAAAAACAGAGTTCTTACCGTTTAAAAAGCTGTGCTCTGTGAAATATGATAAATTAAGTATCGATTTTAAATTTAAAAATATCAAAGAACCTACTAAAAATGAAATTGAATATTTAGAACAAAAATATAAGGAGTAGCGTTTGCTACTCCTTTGGTTTTTATTCAGCTGTTTCTTGTGGCATTTCTTCGATTACAGGTTCTTCTTCAACAGAAACAGGCTTAATTGTGTTATATGCATTTGCTTTTGTTGCTAAGATATAGGGCATAATCCAGATATATGCAATACCAAGAGTTATGTAGCCCAAAATTACCCAACCTATAAAAGACAGGTCAAGAACAAAAAGGTCCATTTTTTTACCTTCGGTCATTTTTTTCGATTCTTCAATACATTCGCGAGCAGACTTACCCTTGTTTTCGGCAAGAACATACATAGCCATGGAATATGAATATGCCTTAACAATACCTGGTATTAAAAAAAGCAAGGACCAAAGGAATGTATAAAGGGCTACTAAAAATGTAACTTTAAAGGCTGCCCAAAAATCGTTAAAGCCTTCAAATGAATCACTTGCAACAGGAGTGCCACCTGCAACTACGGTAAGGTAAATTTTATAAAGACTCAAAGAAAAAGCAGGGGCAACAAAAATTGAAGCTATTAACGAACCAACGACAGGAATAAGATTTAACACAAAGGTTGCGATAAAGGTAATTACCACAATAATAAGTGAAATTAGAAATAATATTCCAATTTTACCCTTAATCTGACTTTTTGCCGCATTTTTAAGTTTAATTCTGTTCATAAATTTCTCTCCTTGGAAATATTTAAAAATTCTTACGAATTTCTAATATCAATTTATCACATAATCGTCAGAATGTAAATAAAAATTGTTACAATATGTCAAATTTTGTTGAAAATATCCAAATGTTCCACTAAAATTTTAAAACCTAAAATAACAAGAATTGCTCCGCCTGTAAATTCTGCCTTAGATTTGTATTTTCCCCCGAAAACACTGCCAAGCTTAACACCTGTTGCAGAAAAGGAAAAGGTTAT
>JAZNJT010000071.1:0-22570 GCA_045578145.1 Acutalibacteraceae bacterium | reverse complement strand
GGAAACGGTGCAGATGTAACGGTTTTCACACCACTTGGCTTACCTACTACAGAGGACGCTGAATACTATTACAGAAAAATTTCTAATTTGAAATTCGGCAAAGAATTTGACGGCGAATATGATATTATAATAGACGCCGTTTTCGGAATAGGTCTAAATCGCGCTCCTGATAAAAAGCTTACCGAGTTTTTCAGTAAAATAAATCAAAGTAATGCCGTAAAAATATCTGTTGATATTCCAAGCGGTGTTTGCAGTGACACAGGCGAGGTTTTCACAAATGCCGTAAACGCCGATTTAACAGTAACCTTTATAACTCTTAAGCCCTGCTTTGTACTGCCTAAAGCTTCTGATTTTTGCGGTGAGACAGTCGTTGCTGACATCGGTGTTGAGCCGATAGATTATTCCTTTGAAACCATAGAAAAACCCACTTTCCCAAAAAGACTGCATAATTCCCATAAAGGCACCTACGGCACAGCGCTTATTATTGCAGGGTCATACGGTATGGCAGGTGCTGCAATGCTTTGCTCAAAGGCGGCACTCAGAAGCGGTGTCGGAATTGCAAAATGTGTTTTGTGCGAAAGCATTTATCCCGCTTTTACATCTTATCTGCCAGAAGCCGTGTGTATCCCTACAAAACAAACCCAAAACGGTACGATTGACAGTGATTTTCTCGATATAGAAAGCATGTGTTATATAGCTGATGCTATGTTGTTTGGTTGCGGTGTAGGGACTGACAGCAGTACAAAAAAAATACTTTGCAACATAATAAAACATTCAAATATTCCAACAGTTATAGATGCAGACGGTATAAATTGCCTATCAGAGAACATAGAATTATTAAAGGAAAGCAAAGCTCCTATAATTCTTACCCCTCACCCTGCTGAAATGGCGCGTCTGTGCAACACCACGGTGGAATATGTCGAACAAAATAGATTAACAGTTGCTAAAAACTTTGCAAAAAACTACAACTGCACTGTAATACTTAAAGGTGCAAACACTTTAACTGCCTTTGCTGACGGTAAAATTTTCGTTAATACCTGCGGTAATTCGGGTATGGCAACAGGCGGCAGCGGCGATGTACTTGCAGGTGTTACAGTTTCATTACTAGCGCAAGGATTCGACATTCAGTTCGCTGTAAATTCAGCGGTTTATCTACATTCCCACGCAGGCGACAAAGCCGCTTTAAAAAGAGGTATGCATTCAGTTTTACCGAGTGATATTATAGAAGAGCTTTAATCAGGCTTTCGGCAAGGAACTTTAAGTTTGAAAAAAATAATTTGCTTGATTTTTATAATTCTTTTATCATTCTCGGGTTGCGCTAAAAAAAGTCCCGAAGTGACACCTGTCACAACGGGACTTAAATTTAATGCACAAATTATAAGTGGCGAGCAAAAATTAAATTGCTCGGTAAAAATTGATACTAACGGTAATATGCAAATGAAAACAGATCAAATAGAATATTTGTTTTCGGGAAATACCGTAACATTGAATTATTCTGATATTTCGCATAAAACTGAAATTTCTGCACTTCCAAAGAATACATATACAGACCTTTTGTATATTATTTTTAATTCGGTTTCAAAATCAGGTAAATGCGTTATTTCAGATGATAAAGAATACTACATTTCAAACAGTACGGATAAATATAAATATACTTGTTTTTTTGCTGAAACAGGTGTTCCTCTTAAAATAGAAGAAAAAAACTTTGGTATTACTGCAATTATTACGGGTTCGGTGATTATTTAACCCAACTAAGAGGTCCTTGCCAAACTACAACAGCAGTACCATTTCCAACACTTATTTCAGACTCTTTTCCAATAAATTCGTTACTTACACCAAGCGGGAAATCGAATCTAAGACTCGCATTACTAATAGGATAAAGAAGTCCCTTAATGCTTACATTTTCACATTCTGTGGTAGCTGAAAAAACCGATACCGAACCTTTAGTCTCAGAACCGAATTTTATAGCGCTATTACAAATCGCAGTTGCGGTAAAATCTTCACCGCAAAGGTAACCCTCTCCGCCGTTTGATGCTATAAAGGAAAGTGTTTGAAAATTTGCAAGACTATGGTCGGCTCTGCCACCTGTACACCCGTAAAGCACAAATCTTTTAAACCCACGGCAAAGGCCTACTTTTACAGCCAACAAAGTATCCGTATCATCTTTTTTTACAGGGTGCTTTATTATCTCCATACCTTCTGGAACAAACCCCAGTGAATCAAAATCCCCAAGCACAATATCAGGGGTGATATTTAAAGTATCAAGCATTTTATATCCTGCATCGGCGGCAATAATTATGTCGCCGTCTTTTTTTATAAAATCCTTCGGTTTTCCGTCTGCCGCACCGAAAATATAACAAATTTTCATTTTGCCACCTTTTTCTATTGATTTTAAGTGTGAAATGTTTTAAAATCTTACTAATATATTATATTATTTAATAATTATAGTCAATGATTAAAATCAAGGAGCTTTAAAATGTCCAAAAGAATAAATAAAATCATTTTAGCCGTTATCATTTCAGTTGCAGTTGCAATTGCTGTGGTAATAGGAATTATTGCATTATTAAAACACAATAATCCGCCTATTTCCCAAAGCTCATATTTTTCTGATATACTACCTACATATACCTCTGCAACATCTAAACCCGAGGAAAAGTTAATAATAACTTATCCCCTCGAAAACAGTATCACAGTTACTGAACCGTCATTTACATTTGCAGGAAATTTTAATGAAAATATACCGCTCACAGTAAACGGCCAAAATATTGAGCCTTTAAAAGACGGTAGCTTTTCCTACAAAACCGCACTTAAAATAGGTAAAAACACCTTTGATTTTTTATATAACGGGGTTACATATACATACACTGTTAATTACCGTTATGTTGTAATTCGCGACTATTCGCCGTCACTTGCGCAAAGTTACTCAAGCGGTACTCAGTTTGTGGTATCGGTAACAGCACGTAATAAAAGCAATGTGTCCGCAAGTTTTGGCGGACAAACCATAAATCTTTCTGCTAATGAAGATAATTCATCTATGCCAGAAGATGCTTTTGTTGTATTTTCGGGTACTTTCAGCTTACCGTCCGATAATTTCACAGATATTACATACAACCCCGTTGTCTTTACGGCAACATATAACGGAATTACAGAAACCTTTAAATCAGGAAAAATTACCTGCAAAAAGTCTGACCTTGTTAAAAACAACGATATTTCAGCTACGCCCACTGGCGGACAGTATATAAACGTAGGCTCGGGCAAAATAACTGAAATAGTTCACTTCAATGCCGAAACCTTCGCCCCTTATTCCACTAACGACTGGTCTAACCCAACCTATAACTATCTACCCAAAGGAACTGTGGATTACAGTGCCACAGAATATGTTTACCATAAATCAGGCAGTGAAACAAAGAAATATGCGGTTCTTCGTTGCGGAAGACAGGTATATGTATCCCGTAAGGACAGGCCTTATACTGAGGATGTTCCTGTTATAAAAGAATATATTGGCTCTCTTCCCGACCATAACGAACTGGAAATTGTGAGTTTTCAAAATAACGGCGACCATTCTGTCCTCACACTTAATACTATGTGGAAAGCTCCGTTTTATTTTGATTTGGCACCTCAAAGCTATAAAAACCCATCCAGACAAAATTATTCTATTAACCAAGCCGACTATACTTATATCGATATAACCTTTTGCTATGGCACTGTTTTAAACGGACAAATTGCCGATTTACAGGATAATCCGCTGTTTAGTTCGGCTCAAATAATTAACAATTACGGTGACAACGGCGTCGTACGCGATATAACTTTAAGACTCACCCTCAAAACCAAAGGTGCTTTTTACGGCTGGGATGCATCATATAACAATAACGGCCAGTTAGTTTTTGAATTTCTCAATCCAAAAAAGGCTTCACCCTCAGATAATTCCTATAAAGCAGACTTGACAGGAATTAAAATATTAATAGACGTAGGCCACGGCGGTAAGGACTCCGGAGCTTTAGGTTCACTCGGCGTAAGCCACAGTGAAGCCAAACAAAATCTTGAGCTTTCTAAAATGATAGCCTCAGAGCTGTTACAAACAGGAGCTGATGTTTATTTAACACGCACTGAAGATACTACTAGCTCGGCTGATGACAGAATAAAAGTACTTAAATCCATAAGGCCTGACTTGTGTATTGCAATACATCATAATTCAAGTACCGCATCAACACCAAACGGCTTCGACTCACTATACTTCACCCCGTTTTCTCAAAAAGCTTCATCCTTTATTTATAAAAACACTACTGCAACGGGACTATATGGAAAATACACTATAAGCTGGCATTATTACTATACTGCCCGTGCTACAAACTGCCCTGTTGTGCTTACTGAAAACGGTTATATGTCTAACCCAAATGACTATCAGAACATAATAAACGGAGAATCAAACCTTAAAAAAGCCAGAGCAATAGCAAGCGGAATTACAGAATATTTTCTATCTATTGATTAATTCCAATATTTATCAAAAACATTTAAACTTGAATTTTGTTTGCTATTATAGTATAATTCAGGTAACGAAGGGACTGAGCGTATGAATTTTACACCGATTGATAATAAAGGTCTTGTTGACGGTTACTGTATTATTAAAAGTATTGAACAAAAAACATCCTCTAAGGGCGACAGTTATCTTGATATGATGCTCGGTGACTCTGAGGGTGAAATTAACGCAAAACTGTGGCGTTACAGTCCTGAGCTTTACGGCCAATACAGTGTTAACGAGCTTGTAAAAATCCGCGGTCTTATTTCGCAGTATAACGGCGCAGACCAACTAAAAATTGAAAGAATACGCCACACTACATCAGATGATAATGTAAATATTGCAGATTTTGTTAAAACAGCCGCCTACTCGGGCGAAGAAATGTACACAGAGCTTTTGAATATCTCCGAAAATTTTAGTGACAGCGAACTTTCAAAAATAGTCACAGCCATTTTAAAAGATAATAGAATGTGTCTTTTATATTGGCCTGCAGCATTCAAGCTTCATCACGCTGTACGTGGCGGACTGTTATTGCACACTATCTCAATTGTCCGTCTATGTGAAAAGGTATGCGAAATATATCCTTTTGTTGATAAAGAACTTTTAATATCGGGCGCTATTCTTCACGATATTGCAAAACTCTCAGAATTCAGTGTTGCCGAATCCGGAATAGCAACAGGATACAGTGCCGAGGGTAACCTTTTGGGACATCTTGCAATGGGTGCTATGGTTATCGAAAGGTATGCTGAAAAGCTTGGCATTTCTCAAAAAACAGCTATGCTTTTAGAACATATGGTGTTATCCCACCACGGCGAACCTGAATTTGGCGCGGCAGTAAGACCAATGTTCATTGAGGCTGAACTTTTAAGTGAGCTTGACCTTATGGATTCGCGAATATATGAAATGCGTGAAGCCTTGTGTGATACTAAGCAGGACGATTTTTCAGGCAGAATATGGGCTATGGATAACCGTAAGCTTTTTAATCATAACCGCAAGGATTTAAAGCAAGAAACTAAAATTTTTTAATTTAATTATAGAGAGGTAAGACAAATGAAAATTACAAAAGATATGCTTATTGGCGATGTTCTTGATATTGATACAGGATGTGCAGAATATTTCTTCGAAATCGGTATGCACTGCCTTGGCTGCCCTGCTTCAAGAGGCGAAAGCATTGAACAGGCATGCGCCGTTCACGGTACAGACTGTGATGCGCTTATAGAAAAGCTCAACAAGTATTTCGAGAACAAATAATGTTTAATCTAAGTAAAAGACTATCTACTATTGCTGCCCTTGTACCTTTCGGTGCAAGGGTTTGCGATATTGGTGCAGACCACGGTTATTTAAGTATTTATATAGCAAAAGAAAAAAATCCGTTATCGGTCATTACTACCGATATAAATGAAAAACCTTTGGCAAAAGCTCAAAAAAATGCCGAACTAGCTCATATAAATACTATTGTTTTTCGCCTATGTGACGGATTTTGCGGCATTAAAGAGAAAGAAATAGATACCGCTATTATTGCAGGTATGGGAGGCGAAGTGATATCTGGTATTTTAGAACGCGGTGAAATTATTGTTAAAAATACTAGCATTACACTTATTCTGCAACCTACAACCTCACCCGAATTTTTGCGAAAATTCCTATATAACAACGGTTTTTATATAGAAAAAGAAACACCTGTTTTCGAAAACCAAAAGCTTTACTCTGTAATGGTTGTAAAATACAGCGGAAACATAAAAAAACAACCTAATTATTTTTATTTTATAGGAAATATTAACCCTCATACTGATGACGGTTTTTTATATATTAAAAAGCAATATGACCGTTGCTTTAAATGTATGAAAAGTCTTGAAAAAACCAACAATTCAGAAGATTTAAGTTATTATAAATCTGTTTGCAAAGGTATAATAACTCACCTTAAAAACTTTGGAGTGGAATGTTCTAATGGCATTTGACGGCGCTTTTTTGCACAAAATTATAGAAGAGCTTAAAACAGGCATCGACTCGCACGTTGATAAAATTTATCAGCCATCGCGTGATGAGTTGGTGTTTTTGTTGCGCAAAAAAGGCTTTGTAAAGCGCCTTTTAATTACTATAAAGCAAGGCAGTGCAAGACTGCATTTTACAGAAAATAAATATGAAAATCCCGCTACGCCGCCGAATTTTTGTATGTTGCTTAGAAAACACCTCTCCTCTGCCCGTTTAATCGATATTAAACAGCCTCGACTTGAACGTGTAGCTGAGCTTCATTTTTCTGCAACAAATGAAATGGGCGATAATATACTTTTAGTATTGATTTGTGAGTTTATAGGAAATCAGGCAAATGTAATACTTCTGCGTGACGGAAAAATTATCGATTCTCTGCGCCACAGTGATGTTGAAACCTCGCAAAGACTGATCTTACCCGGAGCGATTTATGAGTATCCCCCATCGCAAAATAAACTTAATCCTTTAACAGAAAACACCAATATGCTTTTAACAGATATGAATAATATCAGTCAAACCCTCTTATCTAAAATAGACGGTTTTTCTCCGCTTGTATGCCGAGAAATCGAATTTAAATCTCAAAATCAAACTTTATGTTCAGCTTATAGTAAGGTTATATCAGACCTTAAAATAAATAATACACCTGTTTTGGTGTTGAATCCTGATAAAACCCCTCTTGATTTTTCTTATACCGAAATCAGTCACTACGGTCCTGATTACCAAAATATAATCATTGAAAGCTTTAGCCTTTTGCTTGACAGCTTTTACACTCAGCGTGACATAGCCGCACGAATTAATACTGCGGCACGCGATATTATAAAGCTTATCAATAACCTTATCGGAAGAACTGAAAAAAAATTAAGTCTTAGACTGTCAGAACTTGAAAAGTGTAAAAACCGTGAAACTCTTCGTATTTACGGTGAACTTTTAAAGGCAAATCTTCATTCAATCGAAAACGGCAGTCGCTATGCCACTGTGGTTAATTATTACGATGAAAATCTAAACACAGTAAATATCCCCTTAAATCCAGCCCTCAGCGTTGCAAAAAATGCCGATAAATATTTTAAAGATTATAAAAAAACATATACTGCTGAGCAAACCCTTTTAAAGTTAACCGAGGAAGACCGCAACGAACTTATATATTTTGAATCGGTGCTTGATAATATATCTCGCAGCAAAACCTTAGCTGAAATAAATGAAATCAGAGAAGAATTAGCATCTATAGGATATATAAAGCGCACTGTAAATCCAAAATCCAAAAAGTCTGTTAATTCTGCTTTAAAAGAAGAAAAAAGCATTGAAGGTTACCGAATAGTAATAGGCAAAAACAATCTTCAAAATGATTATATTACTACAAAGCTTGCCTCAAAACAGGATATGTGGTTTCACACAAAAAATATAGCAGGATCTCACGTAGTGGTAATGTGCAATGGCGAAGATTTATGCAATGAAACAATACTTTTTGCGGCACAGCTTGCAGCTAAGAATTCCAAAGCCTCAAATTCATCTAACGTACCTGTAGATTATACAAGAATCAAAAACGTCAAAAAACCTATTGGCGCAAAGCCAGGTATGGTTATTTATACTACAAATAAGACTGTTTTTGTCACACCAAAGGAGAATATATTATGAAATTAGGCGTTTCAACTGCCTCATATTATCCCTTAGAAACCGAGCTGGCTTTAGAGGAAATCGGAAAATCAGGTATAAAAAATACCGAGGTGTTTTTTAACTGTGAATCTGAACTTAAGGACAGTTTTGTTGATATATTACTTGAAATTAAAGAAAAATACGGAATAAATATAACCTCTATTCACCCCACAATGTCTCTTGCAGAGTCATTTATGATTTTTTCAGCTTATGAAAGAAGATTTTATGAAGCAATAGAGCAATACCGACGTTATTCAGAAATAGCTGCCTCCTTAGGTGCAAAATACATTATTATGCATGGGGGAAAGCCTAACGGAATTTTAAGTGATGAGGAATATTGTGAAAGATATATGAAGCTCAAAGAAGCAACGCTTAAAAACGGGATTACGGTTTTACAGGAAAATGTAGTTAATTTCAGAACAGGCGATATAGAATTTATGCGCTCTATGACTGAGATTTTAGGGAAAGATGCAGAGTTTTGCATCGATATTAAACAAGCAATAAGGAGCGGACTTGAGCCTATAGAATTCACAAGAGAATTTATAAATTATGCGCGGCATTTTCATATAAGTGACCACTCTTTAGCCGGTGACTGCCTGTTGCCCACAAACGGCAATTTTGATTTTGGCACTTTTTTTGAACTTTTAAAGAAGAATAGATATACTGGCTCTATGATTATAGAAGTATACAGCAACGCATATAAAAATCACTCAGAAATTACTTCAGCGTATGATAAATTAATTAAAATTATCTAAAAAATAATACAAATTGTATCTTGCATAATAATTATTTTTGTGTTAGAATGTTATTCGTAATCATTTTGTCTAATAGGAAGAGGTATATCGTGAAAAGTCTTACATTGTTTTCTTTATTCAAAATAGCAATTAAGCACTTATTTATTCTTATTCTTGCCGCAGTTATCGCTGCTACAGGTGCATTCACTTATTGTACTTATTTTGCAACCCCTAGGTATTCTGCAACAGGTTACATTTTCGTTACTAACGGTTCGATTATTGCTGTTGATGATACCGAAAACACTGACGACATTATAACAAACTCGGATTTAATAACTTCTATGAATTTCATTAATACCATAGTTGATATTCTTAATACAAACGGTATTTACAAGGAAATGTCCGAAAAACTTGATAATAAGTATTCTTCAGACGCGCTTGACGGCATGTCTTCGATACAGCGTAAGCATGATAATTCGCTTTTCTTACGAGTAAACTTTACTGCTTCAGACCCTAAAGAAGCCATTAGATTAGTTAATGAATTTCTTGAATTAGTTCCAGATTATATTAATAAATTCGTTCAAAATTCTGCAACATCTATAACACCTTCAGTCGGTGCTGCAAAAACCTATCCTCAAACAGTTACCACCACAATGCTTACCGCAGTTGTAGGCGCAGGCATTGTTTACTTTATACTTTTGCTTATATACGCAGCGAACATATTGATTCAGGAAGAAGAAGATTTTAAACAACGCTTTGATTTACCTGTAATCGGCAGTGTGCCTGATTTCACAACTGCAAGAACAGGAAAATCGCGTTATTCCTATTATAAGTACGGCGGATATGGTGGCTCACACAAGAAAACAAAATCCAAAAACGCAAATACAACTCAACTTGCAACAGGTGATACTTCGCAAAACAAAACACCATTCTCTGTTGTTGAAGCATATAAGAGTATTCGTGTTCATTTACTTTCTCATCTATCTTCAATTAACGGAAACACAGTTGTTGTTTCCAGTCCTTTCGCGTCTGACGGTAAATCTACTACCGCAGTAAACATTGCAATAACACTTTCACATCTTAGCAAAAAGATTCTTATAATTGACGCTGACTTCCGTCGCTCAACAATCCACAGAAAGCTTAAAGTCACTAATGAACTTGGTTGTACTGATATAATATCAGGGGAAGCCAAACTCAAAGATGTTGTTAAAAGCTACAACAGTTATCTTGATGTTTTAACATCAGGCTCCATTACATCAAATCCATCAGAATTATTTGTATCAACAGGCTTTGATCTACTACTTGCAGAGGCAAAAGATATTTATGACTATGTAATCATAGATACACCACCTATTAATATTGTTTCTGACACTTTAGTAGTTGCCCAGAAATGTGATAGCTTAATTATCGTAGCACGTACAGGTGTTACAACCTATGAAGCATTTAAAAATGCCCTTGATACTGCGAAATCACTTAATATTAATATAATGGGAGCAATACTTAACGGAACTGACAATCAAAGCAACAAATATTATCGTTATAAATACAACAAGTATTATAAAAAACACGGATATTACAATTATTCAAAGTAGGCAAAATTTAGTGTGGCATTTATGTCACACTAAATTTGTATTTAGAGTTTTGTATTTAGATTAGAGAGGAGTTTGGTTATGGTAGATATTCATTCTCATATTCTTCCAGCTATGGATGACGGCTCAAAAAGCATTAATGAATCGATAAAAATACTAACTGAGCTTAAAAAACAAGGTATTACCGATGTTTTTGCAACTCCTCATTTTTACCCTCAATCCGATGATGCACACGATTTCAATGAAGCACTTCAAAAATCCTACTCCAAGTTAAACAAGGCTTTAAAAAATAAATGCCTTCCGAATATACATTTAGGTTGTGAACTACTCTATTTTGAAGGAATTAGTAATTCCGATTCAATTTCTCAGTTTTGCCTTGGCGATTCTAATTTTCTATTGCTAGAATTGGCACCATACAGAATTACTGATAAGCTATTACAAGATATTATTTCTTTGCGCGATGAAAAAAAAATAACACCCATTATAGCACATATAGAAAGATATTCCTATACAAAAAACTTTGGTAAACTTTTAAAATTCATTGAGACGGAAAAAATATTAACCCAAATTAATGCATCTTCACTTTTTGAACGCAAAGGTTATAAAACCATAAAAAAATTAATAAAAAAAGATATAGTCACATTTATTGCCACTGATGCACATTCTATAGATGAACGTCCGCCTATGGTGGCAGATGCGCTAAAGCTTATAGGCGAAAAATTTGGTGAAGATATTAGATTTAAGCTTGTTCAGAACAGCAAATCATTACTCGAAAAAATCCTTGGGGAGAGTAAATTAAATGCTAAAAACGAACTCATTGTTACTAATTGAAAAAGAAAATTTAAAATATATAAAATTTCCTAAAATTGAGGCTTTAGGTATTACACGGCATTTGTTTTCAACACGTCACGGCGGTGTAAGTCATGGTGATTGTTCAACAATGAACTTGAGCTTCAATCGCGGTGAACCAAAGGAGGATACACTTAAAAATTATGAAATCCTTTGCGGTGCTGAGAATATTGATACAAAAAACTTGGTGTTAAGTCAGCAAACTCATACAAACAATGTGATTTGTGTCACTAAAGAAGATTGTGGAACGGGTATAACAAAACCATCTTTTAAAGATGTGGACGGTCTTATTACAAATCAGTCAGGCGTAGCGCTTGTTACCCAATATGCCGACTGTACTCCCCTTTTATTCTGCGATCCTATAAAAAATGTTATTGCAACCTCACACGCGGGTTGGCGAGGTACAGTAAAGCTAATCGGCAAGGTAACTGTTGAAAAAATGACCGCAGAATTTGGGTGTAATCCTAAGGATATTATTGCTGGTATCGGGCCTTGTATAAAACAGTGTTGTTATGAGGTTGATACCCCTGTTTATAACGAGTTTTTAAAAATAGATTTTTTAAATTTAGAGCAAATATTTATCAAGAAAACTGACAGTAAATTTATGCTTGATTTGGTTGAGGCTAACCGACAAATTTTAATAAATGCTGGTATCAAAGAAGAAAATATCGACTGTTCTGACATCTGTACGAGTTGTAACAGTGATGATTTGCACTCACACCGAAAAACAGGCGGAAAACGCGGCAATTTAGCCGCAATAATTGAACTTATTTAGGAGTAAATATGTATATTAACATTGACGGACTTAATATTGAATATACTGAACAAGGCGAGGGCATTCCTGTTTTAATGCTTCACGGTTGGGGCTCTTCATTTGATTTCTATAAAGGAATTATGGCAAGTCTTTCTGACCGTTGCAGAGTAGTAGCCATAAATTTTCCGGGCTGTGGAAACAGTGATACTATGCTGGAGCCTTGGAATTTAAATGATTATTGCAGTCTTGTATTAAAATTTATAAAAGCTGTAAATTTAGAAAATCCAATACTAATAGGACATTCTCACGGCGGCAGAGTTATCCTTAAAATAACAGCCGAAAAGATGCTTAATCCTCCTAAAATCATATTGTTGGATTCGGCAGGACTTATTCCTAGAAAATCAATAAAACAAAAATTCCGAGCAAAAAGCTTTAAAGCAATAAAAAACACCTTGAGTCTGCCAATAATTAAAAACTATAGCGGTGAACTTTTGGAAAAGGCGCGAAATCATTACGGCTCTGCCGATTATAACGCGGCACCCCCTGTATTAAGGCAAACATTGGTATCCTTGGTTAATACCGACCTCCGCAATATCATACCTAACATTGACTGCCCTACCCTGCTGATTTGGGGCGAAAACGATACTGATACTCCGCTAGAGGATGCTAAAATAATAGAGAGCCTTATTAAAGACTCAGGACTTTGCGTATTTGAAAACGCAGGTCACTTTGCATTCTATGAACAGCAAAGCAGAACAATTGCAATACTAAATAGCTTTATAAAGTAGGTGTTACTATGAATTATTATTTGTTAATATCAGCTCTTTTTGTAGCTGTTGGCGGTCTTTTTTCACTTACCCGTCAGCTACAGATGCTACAGCAAAATTCTTATTTCCCGTCACGCTATGTAAAATGGCTTAAAGCAAATTATTCTGTAACACCGATTTTTGTTTTCTTTTTTTCATCAGCTTTATTGGCATTAAAATTTTATTTAATAGAGCTTATATTTATTACATTATATTCGGCTCTTTCTATTATAACAGCTGTGAATATTCAAAATAAATCAATTAAAAAATTAGTATTCACAAGCAGAATAAAACGCCTTTATTCTACCGCGATTTTATTATTCATATTACTTTTTTCTGTTGGCTTATTTAATAGAATAGCAGTGCTTACATTGTTCTTATTAGCTATATTAAGCCCTCTTACCTGTGTTATTGCTTGGGGCTTCACCTTGCCTATAGAAAAAGCTTTTACAAAATGGTATACTGCCGATGCTAAACGAATACTTAAAAGCAATAAAAACCTAAAGGTTATAGGAATTACGGGAAGTTACGGCAAAACCACAACTAAATTTATTTTAACCCGTATTCTAAGCGAAAAATATAATACAATTTGTACACCTCAAAGTTTTAATACTCCTATGGGTGTTGTAAGAACAATTAGAGAGCAATTAAAACCTCAGACTGAGATTTTCGTATGTGAAATGGGAGCTAAAAATATAGGAGATATTAAAGAAATCTGCGATATCGTAAACCCAAACTATGCTTTAATTTCCTCTGTAGGTCCTCAGCACCTTGAAACCTTTAAAACCGTAGATAATGTTTATAACACAAAATTTGAATTAGCAGACGCTGTAGAGCAAAATGGCGGTAATGTTTTCGTTAACGGTGACAGTAAAGAAATTATAAGCCGTATTGATAAGACTAAATACTGTGTATACGGAACAGATAATAGCTTTAACTGCAGTGCGCAAGATATCTCCTATGGCAGAAACGGTTCGGAATTTATCGTAAATTTAGGTGATGAAAAAATCACACTTAATTCTAAGCTTTTAGGTCTTCATAGCATAATTAATATTACAGGCGCGTGTGCGCTTGCATATTCCTTAGGTGTTAGTGCTGAAGACATAAAATATGCCGTAGCAAGCCTTAAACCTACTGAGCATCGACTCGAAATGAAATCTTCGGTTAACGGCTCTGTTATGATTGACGATGCATATAATGCTAACCCCGAAGGCTCTGTTGAGGCAGTTCGGGTTTTAGGCTCTTTTGACGGTATGAAAAAAGTAGTTATAACACCTGGACTTATAGAACTAGGCAGTAAAGAGTATGATTATAATTTTGCTTTAGGTCTTGAATGTGCTAAGATATGTGATATAATAATTTTTGTAGGAGAAAACCGCTCAAAACCATTGTCAGATGCGGTTTTAACCACCGATTTTGATAAGAATAATATGTTTATAGCAAAAAGTTTCCAAGAAGCTTATGCCATATATTCAAGTTTTGCAAATAAAGATACTGTTCTTCTCATAGAAAACGATTTGCCCGACAATTATTTAAATTAAGGTGATTTTAATGAAAACAAATGTTGCTGTATTTTTCGGTTGCCGCTCAGTTGAACATGAGGTATCTATCATTTCGGCTGTTCAGGCTATGCGTTCTATTGACCGCGAAAAATATGATATTACCCCTGTTTATGTTACTAAAGACGGTGAAATGTATACAGGTGACCGCCTTTTCGAGATTGAAAGTTACAGAAATTTGCCCGAGCTTTTAAAAGCATCTAAAAAGGTTAATTTCACAAGAGAAAAAGGCTCAGTTGTAATGAAATACGAAAACAGCGGTCTTTTCTCAAAGAAGGGCATTATAATTGATGTTGCATTTCCTATTGTTCACGGAACAAACTGTGAAGACGGAACCATACAAGGACTTTTTGAGTTTTTAAATCTACCTTATGTGGGCTGTGATATTATTTCCTCAGCCGTGGGCATGGATAAGGCAGTTTTTAAAGATGTGCTTAAAAAAGCAGGACTTCCTGTGCTTGATTGTAAAACCGTAAGAGCACGTGAATATATGTCGGATAAAAAAAGACTGTGTGAAGAAATAATTAATGAAATTGGTCTTCCCCTTATTGTAAAGCCTGTAAATTTAGGCTCAAGCGTTGGTATTACCAAGGTTAACACTAAGGAAGAACTTGACGATGCGGTAACACTTGCATTTTCTTTCACAGACCGTATATTAGTTGAACGCGCAGTGACCGCTATAAGAGAAATCAACTGCTCTGTTGTAGGCGATGCTGATAACTGTGAAGCCAGTGTTTGTGAAGAACCTTTTATGAATGATGAAATATTATCCTATGAAGATAAAT
Organism: Acutalibacteraceae bacterium; assembly: GCA_045578145.1. Lineage (GTDB taxonomy): Bacteria > Bacillota > Clostridia > Oscillospirales > Acutalibacteraceae > UBA737. Next base: position 7,342 of record JAZNJT010000071.1, on the reverse strand, counting down.
ATCTGAGCAACTCTAAAAACGGTCAAAGTAAGGGTATGGCGTCATTGGGTAGAAAAATCCCCGCAGATATTCCCGCTGAAAAATCAGAAGAAATCAAAGACCTTGCCTGCAAAATTTTTAAAGCCTTGGGAGCAGGCGGTGTTGTTCGAATCGATTTTATAATAGATACCGAAACTGATACTGTTTATGCCAATGAAATAAACACTATACCAGGCTCATTAGCTTTTTATTTATGGGAAGCCTCAGGCGTTCCCTATAAGGAGCTGTTAAACCGTCTTATAGACCTTGCTTTCAGAAGACAGAGAAATCGCGATAATCTCACCTTTACTATCGATACTAATATTTTATCAGGCGTATCATTCGGGAGTAAGGGAGCTAAAGGAGCAAAGATTTAATGACCGCTCTGCTTATAAAACTTTTTATTAAAAACCCAAATGATATTAAAAATCTAAATGTACGTGAAGCATACGGCACATTAGGAAGCAGTGTAGGTATTGCCTGTAATTTACTTCTGTCGCTTATTAAAATTGCGGTAGGACTTATTTCAGGCAGTATTTCTATTATTGCTGACGGATTTAATAACCTTTCGGATATAGGCTCATCGGTAATTACAATGATTGGCTTTAAATTGGCAGGCAAGCCTGCCGACAGCGACCACCCATTTGGTCACGGCAGAATGGAATATATGTCTGCCTTTATAGTAGCAATACTTATAATTCTTGTGGGTTTTGAGCTATTTAAATCCTCTGCTGCATCTCTTGTAAACGGAGATAAACTTCCAAGTTACTCACTTATTGCTTTAATAATACTTGCAATATCCATTATAATTAAGCTATGGCTTTACTTTTTCAATAAAAAACTAGGCAAAAAAATAAATTCTGATGCTTTAATCGCAACCGCAAAGGACTCGCTTAATGACAGTATTACTACCTTTGTAATCTTAGTTTCAGTTGCTGTTTCAATGGTTACCGCTCTCCCCTTTAATCTTGACGCGGTAATGGGTATTTTGGTTGCACTTTTCATACTTTATTCAGGTATAACCTCTGCAAAGGATACTATTAATCAGATTTTAGGTATGCCGCCTGAAAAAGAACTTATTGAAGATATTGAAAACACAATACTTTCCTTTGAAGAGTTTGTTGGAATACATGACCTTATTGTACATAATTACGGACCTGGCAGACAGTTTGCCTCTGTCCACGTGGAAGTTCCGCAAAACATAAATACAGTTAAATGCCACGAACAGATTGATTTGTGTGAAAAACTACTTTTTGAAAAGCTTGATGTTTCGGTTGTAATACATATGGATCCTATTGATACCGATAACAAGGCTGTCGCAGAGATAAAATCAAAGTTATCAACAGCACTTAAATTTATCGACCAAAACCTCACTCTACACGATTTCAGAATGACACCTGTGGGTGAAAATCAGACTAATCTTATTTTTGATGTGGTTGTACCATCAAAAATAACCTTATCCAAAAATGAGCTACGCAAACGCATTGAAGATACGGCAAAAAAGATAAATCCAACCTTTGTTTGTGTAATAACCTTTGATAATGACTATATGGGCAACTAAGTAGCATATTTCACCTAATTATATTCGATATTGTGTTGAATTTAAGGTATATTTATGCTAAAATAATTTTGTAAATAATTCCAATGAGGTGATTTAAGTGAAAGCCATAATAAACGGTAAAATTATTTTAAAGGACCGTATTATAGAAAACAGCGCACTATTGTTTTCTGATGTTATTGAGGGAATTTTACCTACTTGCCAAATACCAAAGAATGCTGAAATAATAGATGCTAATGGCGGGTATGTTTCTCCTGGTCTTATTGACCTTCACATTCACGGATACTTAGGTAAGGATGTTTGCGACGGTGAAGAAGAAAGCATTAAAACAATAGCAAACGGCATCATTGCTAACGGTGTTACAGGCTTTTTACCAACTACGATGACAGTTGATATGAAGGTAATAAAAAAAGCTCTTGAGGTATGCCGCAACTTAAAAGACGAAAGCAATAATTGGAATGGCAGTCAAATTCTTGGATGTCATGCAGAAGGACCTTTTATAAGTGAATCTAAAAAAGGCGCTCAGGACCCTAAATACATATTAAAACCAGATGCTGCTTTTGTTAAGGAATATTCTGATATTATAAGCATCATAACCTTAGCTCCCGAAACCGACACTGAGGATTTTGCTGCAATAAGAGAAATCTGCCGTGATACTGATGTTGTTGTATCTATGGGACATACCTCTGCTGATTATGATACAGCAGTCAAGGGAACCGAGGCAGGTGTAGCACACGTAACACACCTTTTTAATGCTATGACCCCCTTGGCACACAGAGCACCCGGCGTTGTGACCGCCGCTATGAATACCGATGTCAGTTGCGAACTAATCGTTGATACTTTCCATGTTCTCCCTGTATTCTACGATATGCTATGGAAATTAAAAGGCAGAAAGCTCTGCTTTATTACCGATTGTCTTCCTGCAGGCGGCCTGCCTTACGGCGAATACACCTTAGGCGGTCAAAAAATAGTCTATCGCGATATTGTTTGCCGTTTGGAAGACGGAACTGTTGCGGGAAGTGTTCTTCCTCTTAATAAAGGTGTTTGGAATGCATATACAAACTCAACAATTCCACTTTGGGAATGTGTGAATTGTGCTTCCTTAAATCCTGCTACTACTTTGGGAATTGATAACACTAAAGGTTCAATTGAAATTGGTAAAGATGCAGATATTATCATAACTGATACTGAATTTAACGTATTAAAAACACTTATTAAAGGAGAAGTCAAATATGAAGCTTAAAGTAAATGCCAAGCTCGACCCTAACTTTCAACCTCTCTCCCTAATTTGCAGGGAAATGCGTGAAGCTACCGCTAATGACGGTCAGGATATAATCATCGCTGTTACCCGTAATGACGGATATACTACCACATATAAAACCCGTGTTTATAAGGACGGTACAGGTAAGGACGCTGAAAACTTCAAGTTTGTTGAAAGAATGGCAAAATCAATGCTTTGGGTTGCAGGCGGTTATATTATTACTATCGCAGGCAGTGAGGTTATCGGCAATAAAATTAAGGATGCCTTCCGTTATGGCGGAAGTCGCGAATTCGATGTTATGATGATGGAACGCATTTACGAAGCAAAATTCGAAGTTCGTATTTGTGATTTGGCAAACGCACCCGAAGATAAATCTTCAGCTACCCCTGTTGGCCGCCACCTTGATGGTTGCCGTATAGGCTTTGATGCAGGCGGAAGTGACAGAAAGGTTAGCGCTGTAATAAACGGCGAAAGTGTATACTCAGAAGAAGTTGTATGGTTCCCGAAAACTAATGCCGACCCCATGTATCACTACAATGGTATATTAGAAGCCATGAAAACTGCTGCTTCACATATGCCAAGGGTTGATGCTATCGGTGTTTCAAGTGCAGGCTGTTATGTAAATAACAAAATTATGACTGCCTCTCTCTTCCTTAAGGTTGATGAGGCTGATTGGGATAAACACGTTAAAAATATGTATATTGATGTTGCCCGTGAAATCGGCGAAAATATTCCGCTTGAAGTTGCTAACGACGGTGATGTTACTGCATTAGCAGGCGCTATGAATCTTAATGACAATTCAGTTTTAGGTATCGCAATGGGCACATCGGAAGCAGGCGGTTATGTAGATCCTGACGGTAATATTACAGGTTGGCTTAACGAACTTGCTTTTGCACCCGTTGACTATAATCCCGATGCTATGGTAGACGAATGGTCAGGTGACTACGGTTGCGGTGTTAAATATTTCTCGCAGGACGGCGTAATAAAGCTTGCACCTTTTGCAGGTATAGATCTTGACGAAAGCTTATCCCCCGCAGAAAAACTCAAGGTTGTGCAAGGCCTTATGGAAAACGGCGATAAGAGAGCTTATGATATTTATGATACCATCGGTGCTTATTTCGGTTATGCTATTGCTTTCTATACAGAGTTTTATGATATAAAGCATGTTCTTATTATGGGACGTGTGACCTCAGGAGAGGGCGGTACAATTATTTTAAACCGTGCTAACGAAGTACTCCAAAAGGAATTCCCCGAGCTTGCAGAAAAAATCACTCTTCACATTCCCGACGAAAAATCCCGCCGTGTCGGTCAATCAGTTGCAGCAGCAAGCTTGCCTGAAATTAAATAATATAAGACATATAAAAATCCCTGAAGTTCTAATGAACTTCAGGGATTTATTTTTCTTACTGTTTTGCAGCATCAATAATTTTTTGAGCTATATTCTGAGGTACTTCTTCATATCTTTCAATTTCTAAGGTAAAAGTTGCTGTGCCTTGTGTTATTGAACGCATAGCTGTAGAAAAATCAGACATTTCTGACATAGGTACCTCACCTATAATTTCCTGCATTTTATTTTGGGCAGGATTCATACCGATAATTCTTCCGCGACGCTTATTAATATCACCGATAACGTCTCCAAGCATTTCATCAGGCACTAATACCTTTAATGTGCCGATAGGTTCTAACAATACGGGTGCTGTTTGAGGTATGCCCTCTTTATAAGCAACGGCAGCTGCCATCTTGAATGCCATTTCAGAAGAATCAACAGGGTGATAAGAGCCGTCAAACAATGTGGCCTTAACTCCTACTAATGGGTAGCCTGCAAGCACACCCTTTGCTGTACATTCACGAAGACCTTTTTCAACAGCAGGAAAGAAATTCTTTGGTACTGCTCCGCCGAATACCTCGTCTGCAAATACAAGTTCTTCACTGTCACAAGGCTCAAACCTGATCCACACATCACCGAACTGTCCGTGACCGCCCGACTGCTTCTTATGTCTGCCCTGAACCTTAACCGCTTTTCTAATAGTTTCTCTGTAAGCAATTTTAGGTTCTTTTAACTCAACCTCTGCACCAAATTTTGATTTTAAGCGTGATACAATAACATCCACATGCTGTTCACCCAAGGATTCAAGTATCTGCTCATGGGTTTCATTATTCATATAAACATTGATTGTGCGGTCCTCTTCCATTAGTCTGCCAAATGCTGAAGTAATCTTTTCCTCATCGCCCTTAGCTTTTGGATAAACCGCAACAGAAAGCGTAGGTCTTGGAAACTCTATTTGAATACTTTCCACATTACCTTTGGTAGATAATGTATCACCTGTAAGAACACTACCAAGCTTAGCTACCGCTCCTATATCACCTGCAACAATTTTGTCTGCATCTTCCTGCTTTGCGCCTTTTAACCACATAAGCTTTGAAAGACGTTCTTCACTGCCGGTACGCGAATTTATAAGCTTAGTATCATTTGAAACAGTACCCGAAAGCACTCTAAAATATGAAAGCTTTCCAACAAACGGGTCGGCAATAGTTTTGAAAACGCCGATAGCTGTGTCACCCGACGCATCGAATTTATGCTCATCTCCGTTAGCAGTTACATATTTGCCGTCTGCTACAGAGGGCATTATTTTAAGCAATGTATCTACCATCATCGGCACTGCATCGCCTGTCTGCTGGATACCGCAGAATACCGGACATATATCTCCACTTTTCACACCTATCGCAAGACCTGTTATTATCTCTTCAGGGGTGAATTCCTCACCTGAGAAATATTTTTCCATCAATTCCTCATCAGCAGAAGCTATAGCTTCAAGAAGCATACTGCGCATATCATCAAGTTCACTGCTTACAGGCATACGCATTTCCTTAAGTTCTGTTCCAACACAGGAATAAGCCTTGTTTTCGATTAGGTTTATGTATGATTTTACCTCATCATTTTCAATATACGGAACTACAACAGGGCAAATTACCGCACCGTAATTACCCGCAAGAGCTGATAAAACTCTGTAAAAATGAGCGTGTGTTGAATCAAGCTTACCCACAAAAAAAGCTACACTTTTTGAAAGCTTGCGAGCTTTATCATAAGCCTGCTTCGCACCAACAGTAAGACCTGACTTACCCGAAATCGCAATCACTGCGCTGTCAGCAGCAGCGAGGCCCTCACAAATGCCGCCTGCAAAATCGAAAAGTCCTGGGGTATCTATAATATTGAGCTTATATTCGCCTGTTTCTAAAGCATAAACCGAGGTTGAAACCGAAACCTTACGCTTTTTTTCTTCAGCATCGAAATCCATAACAGTTGTTCCGTCTCCAGTTTTGCCTATACGATCGGTCACTCCTGCATAATATAAAATTGCATCGGCAAGGGTAGTCTTTCCTGAACCGCCATGCCCTAACAATGCAATATTCTTAATAAATTTTTCGCTATACTGTTTCAAAATAATACACTCCTTCCGATTAACAGAAAAGTTTTCTGTTAATCTCTTATGCAAATTATTATATCACACGTCTTTAGCAATTACAACCAATTTTTTATAAAAAGTTGCACAAAAATTATTTACTTTTTCTAATAAACGGGCTTGTCATCAAAACAGTTATCGTTCGACACATAATATTACAAATTGTAATTTTATATACGAATCAAACCGCAAAAAGTTACAGACCTGAAATAATTTGTAATTAAATTGTTTCTGCTATTTCTATATATTTAAGTGTATAATGTATAAGTAGTAACAAAGAGGAGGTAACAAATGAAAAAGAATTTTATTATGGCTTTATGCTTAACTTTGGCAATTTCTGCCCTGTCACTTGTTATCTTACCAGAAAAACAGATCGTATCAGCACAACAACCTAAATCTGTTTCCATTGACGAATCAAAGGTTTTAGAAGCGCGTTTTCTTAATATGCTGAATCGCAGCTTTGTTTATAATGATGCATTCCTTACTGTAGAAGATATCGTAAACTGTTCTATGCCTGCCCTTTTAAAGTTTCGCAATGCCGAAGATGAAAACTTTATTGCTCAAAATTTTGTATCCGACTACGTATATGATATGTACGGAATTGATGATATAGACTATAATTCAATTAATACTCAGTTTGAACAAAAAGCAGGTTATGTTTATATTATTCCGCGCGGGTTTACAGTTTTTAAACATACTATACTTTCTGTAACAGAAAATGAAGACGGTAGCTACACTGTTACAACAAAGATTACAGCCGATGCGCATGACTCAGAAGTAATAACAGATATTTGCACCTCACTTATTGTACCTAACAAAAACTCAAAATTCGGTTATAATATCATTTCTTCTGTAATTAATTTTGAAGAATCTTCAATCTGATATTAAAAATTAATCCCCGATAGAACTTATCTATCGGGGATATTTTTATTGTTCTTCTTGACTTTTATCAGTAATTTTTTTACTGTTTTCTTTTGTGAATCCTTCCGTGCTTTCCTTCATAAACATAATTTTAACAGTCATTAAAATAAGTCGTATATCAAG
>JAZNJT010000070.1:0-9384 GCA_045578145.1 Acutalibacteraceae bacterium | reverse complement strand
CCAAAAAATAGACTTGCTTTTGCAAGTCTATTTTTTTATCCATTGCGAAAGCGATGGCATATCATCAACGATAGCGTTTGCTATCGTTGTATCTCATCAGTCCGTCAGGCCTGTATATCATCACGCTTTAGCGTGTATAAAATACTTTCGCAATGATGATATACAAAACTAAAGTTTTGATGATATGCAATTCCTTTCGGAATTGATGATATACAATGCTTCGCATTGATTAATAAGTGAATTTATGCTATAATCATCACAAAGGAAGTGATATCATGCCTAAAAACTATTTGCTTGTTTATTCCGAACAACTTGCAACAGATATAGAATTACTTTGCCAAAATATAAAAGCACCGTCAAATACAATTTTTCAAATTCGCAAAAGTTCAAGCAGCGTTTATGCAAATATTCGTGAAGCAAATTATGGGCAAAGCAAGGCCGATATGCTTTCTAAATTTGAAATTGCATTAAAAGAATGTAGTGAAACGGAAGGTTGGCTGCAATTACTTCTAAACACAAATGTTATTGATGAAGATATATACAAAAAGCAACGAAATCTATGTGGTAGAATCAGACGAATGTTGATATCAACTTGTAAGACTTTAAAAGAAAGAATTTAATGTTTTTTACTCATAATCATAAAATGGATAATATATATGTTAAAATATTTTTTTGAAAAAGGTGGTTATATGAACAACAAAAATAGTATCATAGCAATTGTAATAGGCTTGTTTCTAATCGTCTCTTTTTTATTTTTATATCCGTCATTGGAAAAGAAAGCAGAGTGGAATAAAATATCCGAATATTATGATATAATCTCTGATGTTTCATTTGACTATTATAAAGAATACATCAATGAAAGAAATACTAATAATGGCACTATCTTCCTTGATATATCGGAAGATGGAGAATCTTTAACGCAAACTATCTATTCACCTGATAAGGAAGATACGATTTATTATGTTAACTTAAACGAACAACAAAAAGGCGCTCTTAAAAATATATCAAAGTATTACACTGGTCCTCAACGACAAGAATTAATAATGATAAAAAGTGCAGAATATTTGGAAATCACTGATGATGATGCAGGAGGTGCTTTTGCTATTATTAAGTCAAAAGAAAAACCTACCAACTGGGGAAATCATAAAATATATTATTTAGGTAACAATTGGTGGCAGGTTAAATCTACGGCAAGGTGATATGAAAAAACTACTTAAAAAAATGTAGTGGTTCAAATACATAGCCTAAAAATTAAAATGGCTTCGGATTTGTACACCCTTTACAAACAAAAAAGACACCTTTGTGGCACCCTCCGTAAGGAAGTTATTTTAACAATTGTCTGATCAAAAAAGAAAAGCCGTGATATTCACGGCTTTTTTTTATCGGTTGTATTAATGTATTGTTTCAGTATAATGTTTATATATTGCGAAAGTGAACGGTCATCCAACTCTGCACTTTCTTTTAATTTTGCTAAAAGATCATTGTCTATCGTTATACTTATCTTTTCCTTTAAAGGTTTCATATTACCACCTCAAAAATATTATAGGATAATATATTCGAAAATATTGACAAGTCGCATAAAGTAGTATAAAATAGGATAAAACGACAAAAGGGGTGGTAATATGGCATTAAATGCAAAATGTCCTAAATGCGGTAGTACAAAAGTTCAATTATCTAATGAATCAAACAAACATGGTTGCTTATATTTGGTTCTTTTTGGAATTTGGTATTTTATGTGGCTGATGTGCAAGTGGTGTATTGGTATGATGATATTCATTTGCTATGATTGGTGGATGGCGATTGTACACAAGTCAGCGGGCAAAGGCTATGTATGGCAATCAAAAAGATGGTTCTCAAATCGTAGAAAGATTTATTTCTGCCATGATTGCGGACATAATTTTAGAGCATAATAAAAAGGTTATATTTTGAGATGAGTATAATCTCAAAGTATGTAACCCACTATGGCACTTTCATTTTTTTGAAAGTGCCATTTTTATTTGCAAAAAGGGAGACAACTTCCTTACTGAGTGTCTCCCTTAAGGTGTCTTTTTTGTTTGGTGGAAATGTATAGCTTGGAAGAGAACCGCCTAAGATTGTTCAGTCGAAGCAATCCCAAAGGCACGATGCGTTTCGGGACCATATACTGCTTTTAATTATATTTGCTCAGTGAGTCTTATAGAAGAATATATGTTTGTTGTGTAGGAATTAAGTATTGACATTCTTGCAAAATACAGGTATAATTGTATACAATTATGCAAGAGGTGAGAAAAATGCTCGAAATTTCCAATAAAACCAATCTGTTGGAACAGTCAATGTATAAATATTCTTTACAGGATGTTGAAGAGCCTAATTTATACAGAGATTTGTATACATACGAAAATATACCAAAGGTTGCTTTCAACCATAGACGAGTGCCGATGAATATGCCAAAGGAAATTTGGATTACCGACACATCATTGCGTGACGGTCAGCAGTCGGTAGAGCCGTATACGGTTGACCAGATTGTGCATCTTTATAAGCTGATGTCAAGGCTTGGCGGTCCTTTCGGAATTATACGTCAGACCGAGTTTTTCGTTTATAGCAAAAAAGACAGGGAAGCCTTGCTAAAATGTCAGGAGTTGGGTCTCAAATTCCCTGAAATCACAACCTGGATAAGAGCAAGCAAAGAAGATTTTAAGCTTGTTAAGGATTTAGGTATAAGAGAAACAGGTATTTTGGTTTCTTGCAGTGACTATCATATATTTAAAAAGTTGAAAAAGACAAGAAAGGAAGCAATGGATGCATACCTTTCTGCTGTTGCGGAGGCTTTTGAGGCGGGTGTTATGCCCAGATGTCATTTAGAGGATATCACAAGAGCAGATTTTTATGGATTTGTAGTACCTTTTGTTAATGAACTAATGAAGATGTCGAAGCAGGCGGGTATACCTGTTAGAATACGGGCCTGTGACACAATGGGCTACGGTGTTCCTTATAGTGAGGTGGCTTTGCCAAGAAGTGTTCCCGGTATAATCTACGGGTTACAGCATTATTCAGATGTTCCGAGCGAAATGCTTGAATGGCATGGACATAATGATTTTTATAAGGCGGTTTCAAATGCATCTACCGCTTGGCTTTACGGAGCGAGTGCTGTTAATTGCTCATTGCTTGGTATAGGTGAACGTACAGGTAATGTGCCGCTTGAAGCAATGATTATGGAGTATGCATCGCTCAGGGGCTCTCTTGACGGTATGGACACTTCGGTTATAACCGAAATTGCGGATTATTTTAAGTCAGAAATTGGATATGAAATTCCGCCAATGACACCCTTTGTAGGAAGAAATTTTAATGTTACAAGAGCGGGTATTCATGCAGATGGTCTTTTAAAGGATGAGGAGATTTATAATATCTTCAATACCGATAAAATACTTAACCGTCCTGCTTCTGTAACTGTTAGTAAAACAAGCGGTCTTGCAGGTATTGCTTATTGGATTAATAATAACTACAGACTGCCTAAGGATAAACAGGTGGACAAAAAAGACCCGCTTGTAATAGCCCTTAAGGAATGGGTTGACCGTGAGTATGAGGACGGCAGACAGACCGCGCTTTCCAACGGCGAGCTTGAGGCTAAGATTGCAGAGTTTTCTAAAGGAGAGTTAAAATGATAGAACATAAAACGGTATCCTTGGCAGATCAGGTTTTTACGCATCTTGAAAATGATATTTTAAGTGGTAAATACCAACGCGGTGAGGTGCTGACAGAAAGCAGACTGTCAAGTGAATTAGGAGTAAGCCGCACACCTATAAGAGAGGCTCTAAGACGGCTTGAACAAGAGCATTTGATTGAAGAATCAGGCAAAGGTTCAGTTGTAATCGGTATAACCGAAAAGGATTTAAAGGATATTTTTCTGATTCGTGAGAAGTTAGAATGTATGGTTGCTTCCTTTGCGGCTGAAAACCGCACCGAAGAACAATTAGCTGAGCTCAAAGAGGTTTTGGAGCTTCAGGAATTTTATCTTTCTAAACTGGATGCAGAGAGAATAAAGTATATGGATAACAAGTTCCACAGCACACTTTATAAGCTTAGTGGAAGTATGTCTTTTTATGACACTTTAGTGCCGCTTCATAAAAAAATTCAAAAATACCGAATGGCTGCGGTGCAAAGCAAAAGCAGAGCGGCGGCATCGGTAGAGGAACACAAAAAAATTTTTGAGGCAATAAAAAATAAGGATTCTTCGCTTGCTTCAAAATTTGCAAAAGAGCATGTAGAAAATGCCTATAACCACATAAAAGGAGAAGACTAAAATGGGTTTAACAATAGCACAAAAAATTATTAAAGCGCATATGCTTTCGGGCGATATGACAGTGGGTAGCGAGGTAGCGCTCAAAATCGATCAGACCTTGACTCAGGATGCTACAGGTACAATGGCTTACTTAGAGTTTGAAACTATGGGTATTGATCGAGTAAAAACCGAGCGCAGTGTGGCATACATAGACCATAACACCTTGCAGTCAGGCTTTGAGAATGCTGATGATCACAGATATATTCAGTCTGTTTGTAAAAAGCACGGCATTTATTTCTCACGCCCAGGTAATGGTATCTGCCATCAGGTACATTTGGAGCGTTTTGGAAAACCCGGAAAAACACTCATAGGCTCTGACAGCCATACCCCTACAGGCGGCGGTATCGGAATGCTTGCAATGGGTGCAGGCGGTCTTGATGTTGCAGTTGCAATGGGCGGCGGTGCTTATTATATTACAATGCCTAAAATGTATAAGGTTAATCTTACAGGTAAACTTAATCCTTTTGTTACGGCAAAGGATATAAGCCTTGAAATTCTAAGAATTCTATCGGTTAAAGGCGGTGTAGGTGCTATAATCGAGTGGGGCGGTGAGGGTATAAAAACTCTTTCTGTGCCCGAGCGCGCCACTATTACAAATATGGGTACTGAGCTTGGCGCTACAACCTCTATTTTCCCGTCAGATGAAATCACAAGGGCATTCCTTGAAGCTGAGGGCAGAGGCGAGGATTATGTGGAGTTGAAGAGTGATGAAGATGCAGTTTATGACAAGGTTATTGACATTAATCTTTCGGAACTAAAGCCACTGATTGCTTGTCCCCATAGCCCTGATAATATTGTTACAGTTGAGTCACTCAAGGGAACTAAGGTAGATCAAGTTTGCATAGGTTCATGCACAAACTCTTCATTACTTGATATGTTAAAGGTTGCCGCATTGCTTAAGGGTAAGGTTATTGACCCTATGGTCAGTCTTTCAATTTCACCTGGTTCTAAACAGGTACTTAAAATGCTTGCAGATTGCGGAGCGCTTACCGATATATTAGCAAGCGGAGCAAGACTCCTTGAATGTGCCTGCGGTCCTTGTATTGGAATGGGCTTTTCGCCAAATTCAGCAGGTGTATCACTCAGAACCTTTAACCGCAATTTCTTAGGAAGAAGCGGCACTGCTGACGGTCAGGTTTATTTAGTATCCCCCGAAACTGCTGTTGCAGCGGCTCTTACGGGTGAGATTACCGATCCAAAATTGCTTGGTTCTATGCCTGAAATTACAATGCCTGAAAAATTCCTTATTGATGATACAGCAGTTATAGAGCCTGCAAGCGAAGATGAGGCTAAAGATTTAGAGGTACTTAGAGGACCTAATATTAAACCTTTCCCGAAGGAACTTCCTCAAGAGGACACCTTAACCGCAGAATTGGCGCTTAAGGTTGAGGATAATATTACAACCGACCATATTATGCCCGCGGGCGCTAAGATTCTTCCTTATCGCTCAAATATTCCTCATTTATCACAGTTCTGCTTTGGTGTTTGTGATACCTCCTTCCCAGAGCGTGCAAAGGCACTCGGCAAGAGCATTATTGTGGGTGGAAGTAACTACGGCCAGGGCTCATCGCGTGAGCACGCGGCGCTTGTTCCTATGTATTTAGGTGTAAGAGCGGTTATCACAAAGAGCTTTGCGCGTATTCACGTTGCAAACCTCATAAATGCAGGTATTATGCCTCTTACCTTTAAAAATGCAGAAGATTATGATAAGTTAAACCAAGGTGATAAGCTCACTCTTACCAATGTGTTTGAGGGTATGGATAAGGGTGAAATCACCCTTAAAAATGAAACTACTGGCGATGAGATAGTTCTTATTGCAGTATTTACAGAAAGACAGAAAGCAATTCTTAAAGCAGGCGGTCTGCTTTCATATACTAAAAAGAATGGAGAAAACTAAAATGGAAAACTATGTAAATGCAGCTGTTGAACAGTTCCGCACAATTCTTGAAGAGCAGATTGCACGTCAGCGCAAGATGGAGGCTGACAAGGCTTATACCGATTATAAAAAGCTAGATAAAATTATCATTGGTGTTTGCGGCGGCGACGGCATAGGCCCTATTATTTCAGCCGAGTCTGAAAGAGTTTTAAAGTTTATACTTAAAAAGGAAATTGAAGCCGGCAAGGTTGAAATACGCACAATCGAAGGTCTTACCATTGAAAACAGAATAGCTCACAACAAGGCTATTCCCGATGATGTTTTGGCTGAGATAAAGGCTTGTAACGTAATTCTTAAGGCGCCTACCACAACCCTTAAGGGCGGCACACTTGAAAGCGCTAACGTTGCTATGCGCCGAGAACTTGATCTTTATGCTAATGTTCGTCCGGTAGCAGTTCCTGAGGATAATATTGACTGGACCTTCTTCCGTGAGAATACCGAGGGTGAGTATGTTTTAGGTTCACGCGGTGTTGAAATTCCCGAGACCTTGGCTTTCGATTTCAAGGTTACTACTAATGAGGGCACTAAGCGTATAGCACGTGCTGCTTTTGAGTATGCCAAGAACAACGGAAAAACCAATGTTGCTATTGTTACAAAAGCAAATATTATGAAAAAGACCGACGGTAAGTTCTCAGAAATCTGCCACGAGGTTGCTAAGGATTACCCAGGCATTGAGGCAGAAGATTGGTATATTGATATTATGACCGCAAACCTTGTAAACCCAAGAGTACGCTCTAAGTTTCAGGTTATTCTTCTTCCTAACCTCTACGGTGATATTATTACCGATGAAGCTGCTCAACTTCAGGGCGGCGTAGGAACAGCAGGAAGTGCAAATCTTGGCGATGTTTACTCAATGTTCGAGGCTATTCACGGCTCAGCTCCGCGTATGATGGAGGAGGGAAGAGGCCAGTACGCTAACCCAACAAGTATGTTTAAGGCAAGTGAAATGTTACTCCGTCATATCGGTTTTACAGAATATGCAGATAAGCTTGATAAAGCACTTCACATCTGCACAGAGGTTGAGCCTAAATATGTTATCACAGGCAGAAGCGACGGCGCAACCTGCACACAACTTGGCGACTATGTAATGGAAACTATCGAAAAAATGTAAAAAAATAAAAGGTCTGCATTGCTTTTTTAGTGGTGCAGGCCTATTTTATTTACACTTTAAATAACAAAACTTTTAGGATATTCATATTATATTTTTCTTGTAATTAAGCCAATAATAGTATATAATTAATTTGATATATTATGTTTTGGGAGTGTTGTTTTTGCTGAGAAATGTCCTTTCGGGTAATCTAGGCCTTATCGGTGCGGTTGTGTATATAGTCTCCTCGCTGATAGTTATATTTTTAACTATGCCTATTCACGAATGGGCGCACGGCTTTGCGGCGGTAAAATTGGGGGACAATACTCCGCGTTTTCAGGGTAGACTGTCGTTGAATCCCTTTGCTCATATAGATTACATTGGTGCACTGTGCATTTTGCTTTTTGGTTTCGGTTGGGCAAAGCCTGTACAGGTAAACGGCAGAAACCTTAGAAATCCTAAGCGCGATATGGCTTTTGTAGCTTTAGCAGGACCGCTTGCAAACATTGTTTTAGCTTTTATTGCTTTAATACTGTTTTATCTTTTGCAGGTATTTTTGGTAATTCCCGCTTTAAGTTATGTTGCGCTCATCTTTTATTATATAGCACGCATAAATGTAGGTCTTGCGGTATTTAATTTATTACCCATTCCTCCGCTTGACGGTTCAAGGCTTTTATCGGCACTGCTTCCCTACAAACAGTATTACGCGTTAATGCGGTATGAAAGATATATTTTTATAGGACTTTTAGCATTGCTTTATTTAGGCGTGCTTGATATCCCGCTTTCGTATTTATCAAATACGGTAATGTCGGGTCTTAGCTTTATAGCGAGACTGCCATTTACTTATTTTTTAGGGTGAACAAATGGAAAATACACTTTCTTATAAATTAGAGGGCTTTGAGGGACCGCTTGATTTGCTGTTACAGCTAATTGCCCGAAATAAGCTTAATATTTACGATATACCTTTGACTGAGCTTATAGACCAATATTTAGAGCAGATAAAGCTTTATGAGGATGACCAAATGGAGCTTGGCAGTGAATTTCTTGAAATGGCATCAAGGCTTATTTATATTAAAACTGTAAGCCTTTTACCCCGTCATGACGAGATTGTTCAGCTAAAGGAAGAACTTACCGGTGAATTGCTTGAATATATGGTTTGCAAGCAGATTGCGGACAAGCTTTCCACCATGCAGGACGGCTTTAACAAATTTGTGAGAAAACCCTGTGAGGTCGACTTTGACAAAACTTATGAGCTAGTTCACGGAAGTGATTTGATTTATCTTTCATATTTACAGGCGGTAGGCAGAGGAAAGAGAAAACTTCCGCCTTCTACCGCGCCGTTTACTAAAATAGTTGCAAAAAAAATAGTGGCGGTATCTACGAAAATTGTTTTTGTAATCCGCAATTTGTTCGGTGGCGGAAAGAAAAAGCTTTCCTCTCTTTACGGTACTGCACAAAGCCGTTCCGAGCTTGTAGCAACGTTTTTAGCTGTATTAGAGCTTTGTAAGGCAAACCGCGTTAAAATTGAGGGTGACGGAGAATCACAGGAAATAACTTTAGTTAAGGGGCATAAAAACAGATGAAAGCAACAGAATTTGTACCTGCTTTTGAGGCGTTATTATATGCAAGCGGTGAGCCGCTTAGTATTGAGCGTATAGCTCAGGTTTTTGATATAGAACCTCAAACTGTAAATGATGTAATGAATGTTTTAAGGGATAAAATGATAAAAAACGGCAGTGGTCTTGAGCTTGTACGTATGGAGAATACCTACCAGTTAGCAACCAAAACCGAATATGCTGAATATATTAAAAAAGCCTTTGATTTAAGACGAAGAACACCGCTTTCTTCTGCCGCTTTAGAGGTTTTGGCTGTTGTGGCATATAATCAGCCTGTAACAAAATCTTTCATTGAACAGGTGCGCGGAGTTGACTGCTCAGGTGTTGTTACAACCCTTGTGGAAAAAGGTCTTATAGAAGAACAGGGAAGACTTGAATTACCCGGCAAGCCATTGCTTTACGGCACAACCAAGAATTTTCTTAGGTG
>JAZNJT010000069.1:0-2491 GCA_045578145.1 Acutalibacteraceae bacterium | reverse complement strand
AAAGGAAGGTTTTTTATTTTAATAATTCTCTTTTCTAACCTCAAAATAGCTTTGTGGGTGGTTGCAAACGGGGCAAACCTGAGGAGCTTTTTTGCCGATAACCAAATGTCCGCAGTTGCGGCATTCCCACATGATTTCTTCGCTCTTTTCGAAAACCTTTTGCATTTCAACGTTGTTAAGAAGCTTTAAATATCTTTCTTCGTGGGTTTTCTCAATAGCGGCTACCATTC
This sequence comes from Acutalibacteraceae bacterium, assembly GCA_045578145.1. Classification (GTDB taxonomy): domain Bacteria; phylum Bacillota; class Clostridia; order Oscillospirales; family Acutalibacteraceae; genus UBA737. The sequence continues at coordinate 2,261 of JAZNJT010000069.1, read as the reverse complement.
TGAATTTTCGGGCTAGTTCTGTAAAGCCTTCTTCTTCAGCATCGCGGGCAAACTGAGCGTACATATCTGTCCATTCGTAGTTCTCGCCCTCTGCCGCAGATTTAAGGTTTTCTGCAGTGCCCTTTAAAGCACCAAGCTCCTTAAACCACATTTTTGCGTGTTCCTTTTCGTTGTTTGCTGTGTCAAGGAAAATAGCGGCAATCTGTTCGAAGCCTTCCTTTTTTGCAACAGAAGCGAAATAGGTGTATTTGTTTCTTGCCTGACTTTCGCCCGCAAATGCGGCATATAGATTTTTTTCGGTTTTACTGCCTTTAAGTTCCATAATAAATACTCCTTTATAAAATAATTAATTATTTAAGAAATCCGTTTACAATTTGCTCCTCAGCCTCTTGCTCGGTAAGACCTAAGGTCATAAGCTTAATTAGCTGTTCACCCGCAATTTTACCGATTGCCGCCTCGTGAATAAGCGAAGCGTCAATATGATTAGCTGATATTTCGGGAACGGCCGAAACGTGAGCATTATCCATAATAATAGCATCGCATTCTGTATGACCGCTACAGATATTATTACCATTAATTTTTGATAAAAACAGCTGATACGAATTATCTTTTGCAACCGAACGCGAAATTACATTAGCGCCCGAATTTTTGCCGTTTAAATCAACTGTAAAATCGGTTTCAGCTCTTTGTGTGCCGTGAGTCATAAGCTTTTCGCGAATAACTAAGGTTGCATCGTCACTGAGCTTTGCAGTGGTCACACGCTTTGTTGAGTCAATACCCTCAATCTGAGTGGTGTCCATTTCCATATAACCGCCGTCGGCTATGTTAATAACGGTTGTTGGGTTCATTGTTTTATCACCCTTACCGTCACCGCCACCGTAGTGCTTTTCAACGTATTTAACCTTTGCATTTTTGCCCACATAAAAGGTGTGAATACCGTCATGCCTTGATTCCTCGCCGCCGCAGTTGTGGATTCCGCAGCCCGCCACAATTTCCACATCGGCATTTTCACCGATAAAGAAATCGTTATAAACCATTTCGGTATGACCTGTTTCGCTGATTATTACAGGAATATGCACCTTTTCTGCTTTAGTATTGGGTTTAATTATAATATCTATTCCGTTTTTATCGGTTTTTGTTACAATATCAATGTTTTCTGTAACTTGTCTTGCAGAGGAGGTGCCGTTTGCACGTATGTTAAATGCACCCTCGGGTTCACCCTCCATATCTGCAATTATTTTTAAAAGTTCAAGTTCTGTATTATTCATAGCTTACACCTGTGCCTTTGAGGTAAGAATACTGCAGCCCGCATCTGCCTTGCCTAATAGTGAGGGCAGAATGTCCTCTTTTTTGCCTGTTTCTTTGATAGAACCGTTTGATACCACAATTATCCTGTCAGCAATGTTAAGTATTCTTTCTTGATGGGATATAATAATAATAGAGCCGCCTAAGGAATTATGCATTTTTTCAAAAACTTTTATAAGACTGTTAAAACTCCAAAGGTCGATACCTGCTTCGGGCTCATCAAAAAGAGAAATTTTGGTAGAACGCGCCAAAACAGTTGCGATTTCAATTCTTTTAAGCTCACCGCCCGAAAGAGAAGCATTGACCTCTCGGTTAATATAATCTCTAGCACAAAGGCCAACCTCTGAAAGATAAGTGCAGGCATCAGCAATGGAAATTTCCTTGCCAATGCTAAGACTTATAAGGTCGTGAACGGTGATACCTTTAAAACGGACGGGCTGTTGAAAAGCAAAGCTTATGCCTTTTTTTGCTCGTTCGGTGATAGAAAGATTAGTTATGTTTTCCCCGTCAAGCCAGATTTCACCGCTTGTGGGGGTGATTATGCCTGCGATAATTTTTGCAAGTGTGGATTTTCCTCCGCCGTTAGGACCTGTTATTACAGAAAATCCGTCATCTATTTTTAAATTAACATTTTTAAGTATTTCCTTTGTGCCGTTTTCGCTCTCGGCAGAAAATGAAATATTTTTTAGTTCCAGCATTTTCGAACCGCCTTTATTTATACTTCTTTTATAATAACCTTTTTAAGCCTAAAAATCAACAATTTGTTAAATATTTTAAATATATATAGAAATTTACGGAAAAATATAGTACAATACTAAATAAGGAGTGATTAATATGAAGAAAAAAGGTTTAATTATAGTTATTGCCATTGTTGCAGTTATAGTTTTATTAATAGGCTCGGTTATCGGGGCTTATAACGAGCTTGTTGAGGATAGGGAGGATGTAGTAGCATCTCA
>JAZNJT010000068.1:0-11261 GCA_045578145.1 Acutalibacteraceae bacterium | reverse complement strand
ACAGGGTTTATTACATATTTTTTAATAGCAGCAAGCTCTGTTTCGCTGATATTACCGTAAAGCATATAAACCTTTGCCGTTCTAACACGGGGACGCTCTTTTTGAGAAATAATCTGGATACACTGTGCGGCAGAATCTGCTCTTTGGTCAAACTGTCCCGGCAAAAATTCTACAGCAAAGGTAACAGCACCTGAGATATCTAAATCTTCGCTTGTAATATCTAGCTGTGGCTCAGAAAACACAGCATTAACTGCATAATCAAACAAATCTTTTTCAATGTTATCAACATCATATCTGTTGATAACTCTGACATTAGTCACAGAATTAATCTGCAAAAGGTCAGTTATATTTTTAAGTAATCCGCGAGCCTCGTTTGCAAGCTCTTTTTTCTTTTCAACATAAATTCTGTAAACCATATTATTTCTCCTTTGCTTTAAGTGCTTTTGCGCCAATATCCTTGCGGTAGAAAGCATTTTTAAATTCAACCTTAGATACATTAGAATATGCTTTCTTCAGAGCTTCCTCTAAAGTATCTGCAGTGTCTGTTACACCTAAAACTCTGCCGCCTGCAGTTTTTAAAACATTATTTTCAAGCTTGGCACCAGCAACATAAACCTTGTCGGCAACAGTTGAATCAATTTTTAGTTCAAAACCGCTTTCATATTTTGCAGGATATCCGCTTGATGCCATAACTACACAAGCCGCCGAGCCTTTCTTAAACTTAACTTCGGTATTGGCTAATGTACCATTTGTTGTCGCCATCATTATTGTTAATAAATCGCTTTCGAGTAGCGGTAAAACCACCTGAGTTTCTGGGTCACCAAAACGACAGTTGTATTCTATAACCTTTGGCCCTTTTGGTGTTAACATAAGACCAAAGTATAAACAACCCTTAAATGTTCTGCCTTCGCTGTTCATGGCGTTTACTGTTGGCAGAAAAATTGTATTCATACAAATATCTGCGATTTCATCAGTATAGTAAGGATTAGGAGCAACTGTACCCATACCACCTGTGTTAAGTCCATTATCTCCGTCTAAAGCACGCTTATGGTCCATCGATGAAACCATTGGTACAACAGTTTTACCGTCAGTAAATGAAAGAACTGAAACCTCGGGACCGGTTAAAAATTCTTCAATTACAATATTGTTACCGCTATCACCAAAAACCTTATCTTCCATCATTGAGATAACAGCTTCTTTTGCAGCTTCTCTTGTTTCAGCAATTATAACACCTTTGCCGAGCGCTAAACCATCTGCCTTAATAACAGTAGGAATTGGAGCGGTTTCAAGATATTTTAAAGCATCGTCCTTATTATCAAATACCTCATACTGTGCAGTAGGTATATTATACTTTTTCATAAGATTTTTTGAGAAAACCTTGCTACCCTCAATAATTGCCGCATTCTTTTGAGGACCAAAGCACTTAATACCTACTTTTTCAAGCTCATCAACAGCACCTAAAACAAGTGGGTCATCAGGTGCTACAACAGCATAATCAATCTTATTGTCAACTCCGAATTTCACGATACTCTCAATATCTTTAGCTCCAATATCAACAAGTGTGGCTTCGTTTGCCATACCGCCGTTACCGGGGAGAGCAAAAATTTCGGTTATATTTTTATTTTCTCTTAATTTTTTTATAATTGCATGTTCACGGCCACCGCCGCCTACTACCATTATCTTCATTTTGTTGCTCCTTATTTAAACAGTTACAGGGCGAACAATAGTCCGCCCCTAATTTTAATAAATTGGGAATTTAGCGCAAAGTGCTTGTACTTCGGAACTGATTTGTTCTTTATTACCCTCAAAATCATCTACAACTAGTCTGATCCAGTGTGCAATTTTCTTCATTTCAGCTTCCTTGAATCCTCTTGTGGTAACAGCAGGGGTTCCAAGTCTTACACCGCTCGTAACAAACGGACTTTGTGGGTCATTAGGAACAGTGTTTTTATTAGCGGTAATATGAACCTCATCAAGTCTACGTTCAAGTTCTTTGCCAGTTATGCCCTCATTAACAAGTTTGAGAAGCATAAGGTGGTTATCGGTACCGCCTGAAACTAATTCGAATCCCTCGTTTTTTAACGCCTCAGCCAAAGTAGCGGCGTTTTTAATAACCTGTTTTTGATACTCTTTATATTCATCAGTTAGTGCTTCGCCGAGAGCAACAGCCTTAGCGGCAATAATGTGCATTAAAGGACCGCCTTGAGTGCCTGGGAATACAGCTTTGTTAATTTTAGTATAGATTTCTTCATCGTTACAAAGAATCATACCGCCCCTTGGACCTCTTAATGTCTTATGAGTAGTGGTTGTAACAACGTGTGCATAAGGAATAGGTGAGGGATGAACTCCTGCGGCAATAAGTCCAGCAATATGAGCCATATCTACCATTAAATAAGCGCCAACTTCATCGGCAATTTCGCGACATCTTGGAAAATCAATAATACGTGAATATGCAGAAGCACCAACAACGATAAGTTTAGGTTTACATTCAAGCGCAATTTTACGCATTTCATCGTAGTCAATCATTTCAGTTTTATCATTAACACCATAAGGCACAATGTTAAAATATTTTCCCGAAATATTAACAGGAGAGCCGTGTGAAAGATGACCGCCTTGCTGTAAATTCATACCCATTACAGTGTCGCCTGGGTTTACAAGCGCAAAGAAAACAGCAAGATTTGCATTAGCACCGCTATGTGGCTGAACATTTGCAAAATTACAACCAAAAAGCTTTTTAGCCCGCTCGCGTGCGATATCCTCAACAATATCAACACACTGACAACCGCCATAATAACGCTTTGCAGGATAACCCTCAGCATATTTGTTTGTAAGAACACCGCCAGCGGCTAAAAGTACAGCAGTAGAAACAATATTTTCAGATGCTATAAGCTCAATATTATGTCTTTGGCGCTGTAATTCTTTATCACAAGCATCTGCAACTTCTAAGTCATAGTTCTTAAGTTCTTCAAAAAAATTCATTATAATTCTCCTAAATTAATGGTGGAATAAACGCATTCCTGTGAATGCCATAGCAATATCGTATTTATTACAACAGTCAATAACTGCATCATCACGGATAGAGCCGCCGGGCTCTGCTATGTAGGAAACACCGCTTCTGTAAGCGCGTTCAATATTATCATCAAACGGGAAGAAAGCATCAGAACCTAAAGCAACTCCCTTGATAGAACTGAGATATTCTTTAATTTCAGCATCTGTAAGAGGTTCTGGCTTATTTTTAAAGTATTTCTGCCAGTTACCGTCAGCGCAAACATCTTCTTCGTTTCTGTTGATGTATCCGTCAATAACATTATCTCTCGTGGGTCTGCCGATTTCATCTAAGAAAGGTAAATTTAATACCTTGTCATGCTGACGTAAGAACCAAGTATCAGCCTTACTACCGGCAAGACGTGTGCAGTGAATACGTGACTGTTGACCTGCACCTACACCGATAGCTTGTCCGTCAACCGCAAAACAAACCGAATTAGACTGTGTATATTTTAATGTAATAAGAGAAATTATCAAATCTCTTTTTGCGCTGTCAGGCAAGTTTTTATTTTCGGTTACAAGGTTTGAAAGTAATTCTTCATTGATAACGAAATTGTTTCTGCCTTGCTCAAAGGTAATACCGTAAACCTGTTTATGCTCAATTTCTGTAGGAACATAATTGGGGTCTATTTTAACGATATTGTAGTTACCGTTTCTCTTAGATTTTAATATATCAAGTGCTTCGGGCTCATAGCCAGGGGCAATAACACCATCAGAAACCTCACGTTTAATAAGTAAAGCAGTTGTGACATCGCATACGTCAGATAGAGCAACCCAGTCACCGAATGAACACATTCTGTCTGTACCGCGAGCTCTAGCATAAGCGCAGGCAAGGGGAGAATTATCAAGACCTTTAATATCGTCAACAAAGCAAGCCTTTTTAAGTTTATCAGAAAGCTTTGTACCGACTGCTGCACTTGTAGGACTAACGTGCTTAAAAGAGGTAACTGCAGGAAGTCCCAAAGCCTCTTTAAGCTCTTTTACTAATTGCCAAGAGTTGAATGCATCAAGAAAATTAATATATCCAGGTCTTCCGCAAAGAATCTCAATAGGTAATTCGCTACCGTCAGCCATAAAGATTTTTGATGGTTTTTGGTTAGGATTACAGCCGTATTTTAATTCAAAATCCTTCATAGTTTTGCTCCTTACTTATTTTTATTAATAATTATTTCTGTAGGCTTGCTGTTATCAAGTGGTACCTGACGAACAAAAAGCGAAACCTTGTTATCTTCATTTAGATTATTCCAAATAAGTTCTGCTAATTCTTCAGCAGTATTTGGAAGAGCTACCTCCTCAGGCTCGCCATAGAAAGAGGGAATAGGGTTGCCGTCAGACTTATAGGTGTGAATAAAATGTCCTAAACCATCAAGAGGGTTATATGAATAAAAATATCTTTGACAAGCATCGGGATTACCGTTATTACTTTTTAATATTGATAATTTATAATGGAAAACATTAGCTCCAAAACCATAATAAACAGCACCTGAAATACGAGGAGTAAAGTTTGGAGCATCTGGCTCAAATTCACGTGTGTGAAGTGCTTCTTCAAAACTTACTCCATCTTTCATATAATCGTAAATAGTATTGGTTTGGTCACCGTTTGTTATAATATCAGTATCACCAAGTTTTAAATACGGATTATAAATTATAAGGCTCGGGTCGGAAAGCTTTGATTCATCAAAAGCCTTTGTTCGCATACCGCCTTCAAATCGTTCAAAAATTCTGTTACGACTGTTTTCGCTTCTGCCCATAATAAAGTAAGCTATCAAAGCGCTTTTACCGTCTGCTGACTTACCAATAATAATACCTCTGCCCGGATATGAATTTTCACTTAACAATTTTTTTAAATCATATAAAGCCATTATTTTCACCTACAATTTTATATTTCACTGCAAACTTTTTCTAAAGCTAAGGGCAGAATTTTCCATTCAGCCTCTTCCATAACACGCATCTGTAAAATTTCGGGGGTATCACCGTCTCTGATTTCAACCGCTTTTTGCATTATAATTTTACCACCATCAGGAATTTCATTTACAAAATGCACCGTAGCGCCTGTAACCTTAACACCGTATTCCAAAGCAGCCTCATGCACATGTAGTCCGTAAAAACCTTTACCGCAGAAAGAAGGAATAAGTGACGGGTGAACATTAATAATACGGTTTGCAAAATGAGAAGTGAATTTCTCACTTAAAATACACATAAAGCCTGCAAGAACAATTATATCAGTTTTATTTTTTTCCAAGAGATTAATAAGAGTGTTCTCAAAATCGGCGCCCAATTCTTTTTTATTGCAAACCAAAGCCTTAATATCTGCTTTTTTAGCTCGCTCAAGCGCAAAAGCATCGGGATTATTTGAAATAACAAGATTGATTTTTCCGGATTTAATAATACCTTTATTCTGAGCATCAATAAGCGCTTGAAGATTTGTTCCGCCGCCCGAAACTAAAACAGAAATATTTTTCATATCTTTTTCCTTAAATAATTGTTATTTTATTATCTGATTTTACAATTTTACCGATAATATAGGCATCTTCGCCCTGAGCTTTAAGAATTTCAAGAGCCTTTTCTGTATCTTCACGAGCCACAACAATGCTCATACCAACGCCCATATTATATGTATTGTACATATCTCTCTCAGGGATATTTCCGGTTTTCTGAAGAAGTTCAAAAATAGGAAGTACCTTAATACTGTTTTTAATAATTTCAGCGCCAAAACCGTCAGGAATACTTCTCGGAATATTCTCATAAAATCCGCCGCCTGTGATATGGGAAATCGCGCGTACATTAACATTATCTAATAAGGCAAGCACAGGTTTAACATAAATCTTGGTAGGGGTAAGAAGTGTTTCACCCAAAGATTTGCCACCAAGCTCGTCATAGGTTTTATTAAGGTCGCAATTTTCAACATCAAAAACCTTACGAACAAGTGAAAAACCATTCGAATGAACACCTGAGGAAGCAAGCGCAATAATTACATCGTCTTCTTCCATAGTTTTATTATCAAGTACCTTTTTTTTATCAACAATACCAACTGCAAAACCTGCAAGGTCATAATCATCTTCAGGCATCATACCAGGGTGTTCCGCAGTTTCGCCGCCGATAAGTGCCGCTCCTGACTGCACACAACCCTCAGCAACACCACTTACTATTTCAGCAATTTTTTCAGGTATATTTTTACCGCATGCAATATAGTCGAGGAAGAAAAGTGGCTTTGCTCCTACGCAAATAATATCGTTAACACACATTGCAACTGCATCAATACCAATAGTATCATGCTTATCCATAAGAATAGCAAGCTTAACCTTTGTGCCGCAACCGTCAGTACCGCTCACTAAAACAGGCTCTTCCATACCGAGAGGTAAGCCAAAGCAACCGCCAAAGCCGCCTACATCATCAAGACAACCTTCATTACGGGTTCTTTTAATGTGAGCTTTCATAAGTTCAACAGCTTTGTAACCTGCGGTAATATCTACACCTGCATCTGCATATGATTTAGATTGTGAGTTTTTCATAATCATTAATTCCTTTACTCTCTATTATTCTTTACCGTTCCAGCAATAAGTACAAAGCTGGCTTTCATCTAATCCAATAGCTTCGATTACACCCTCAAGTGATTGAAATTCAAGCGAAGCAAAATTAAATTTTTCTGCAATAGTTTTGCGTAATTTTTTACCTCTTTCAGTTTTACAGTCAGAGTATTCCTTGATATAGTTAAAACCGTCTTCACCCTCGAGTTCTAAAATAACGCGGCGTGCGATAAGATCCATATCACTGGTAGCACGGGTAAAGTTCAGATATTTACAACCATACATAATAGGCGGACAAGCAGAACGCATATGTACGGATTTAGCACCATTAGCATAAAGAAAATCAACCGTTTCCTTAAGCTGTGTACCTCTTACAATTGAGTCATCAACAAATAAAAGGTTTTTATCGGTAATAAGGTCATGGACAGGTATCTGCTTCATTTTAGCAACCTTACTTCTTTCTGCCTGTTTAGCAGGGGTAAAACTTCTTGCCCAAGTAGGTGTATATTTAATAAATGCACGGGCAAAGTGCTTACCGCTTTCATTAGCGTAGCCTATTGCGTGAGGTGTACCTGAATCAGGAACTCCTCCGACATAATCTATATCAGCATCAAAACCTTGTTCCTTATCGTTTTGAGCTAAAATCTGCCCATTCTTATATCGCATTATTTCAACGTTTCTTCCCTCATAGCAAGAGGTGGGATAGCCGTAGTAACTCCAAAGGAATGAACATATCTTCATTTCTTTACCCGCAGGTGATAAAATATTTAAGCCATTGGTATTAATTTCAACGATTTCAGCAGGTCCTAACTCTTTAACATCAGTATAACCAAGTTTCAGAGAAGCAAAGGACTCAAAAGTAACACAGTATCCATCTTCCTTTTGACCTATAATGGCAGGTATTCTACCTAGTCGGTCACGGGCAACGATTATAGAGCCGTTATCCTTTAAAATAAGAATAGAGGCAGTGCCTTCAATTACATTCTGCGCAAATTTGATTCCATCTACAACGGTATCCTTTTGGTCTATTAAGGCTGCTACAAGCTCGGTAGAATTGACATTGCCGCCTGTCATAGCATCAAAATGACCGCCTATATTTGTTAAATATTCATTTATAAGTTTATCGGAATTATTAATAATACCAATAATACAAATAGCATACGTACCGTGCTTAGAACGGATAAGCAATGGCTGTGGCTCAAAGTCACTTATACAGCCAATTGCCGATGTGCCGCTCATTTCATCGAAAATATCATCAAACTTAGTTCTGAAAGGGGAGTTCTGAATATTATGAATTTCCCTTTGAAGTCCGATATCATTATCATACACCGCAATACCCGCACGGCGCGTACCTAAATGAGAATGATAGTCAGTACCAAAAAAAACGTCTGCAATAGCATCTGTTTTGCTGACTACTCCAAAAAAACCGCCCATTAGCTACTCCTTATGCAAAAAACAATTTAGAAAGTGTCATCGGGTCAATATATTCGCCGTTTTTATATACACGCATATTACCTGATGCAATTTCGTCAATAAGCATTACATCGCCGTTTGCATCGTAACCGAATTCAAACTTAATATCGTACATATCAAGACCTTTTTCCTTAAGGTCATCAGCAACAATCTTAGTAATATCCTGTGTCATTTTCTTTATGTCTTCATACTGCTTTTCGGTCATAACTCCAAGACATACAAGACCGTCTTTAGTTACAAGGGGATCGCCCTTTTCGTCATTTTTAAAGGTCATCTCAACATAAGCAGGTAGGTCGTCACCTTCGTTGCAATAATCATTATAACGGCGTAAAAAGCTACCAACTGCTTTATAACGGCAGATAACCTCAAGACCTTTACCAAAAACCTTAGCAGGAAGAACTTCCATCGTAGTATCCTCAAGATTAGCATTTACATAGTGGGTTTTAATTCCTGCTGCATTAACTTTTTCAAAGAAATATATCGACATTCTGAGGTTAACATCGCCTACACCTTCGATAGTAAGACCTACAGAATTCTCGCCTGGATCAAACACACCGTCTTTACCAGTACAATCGTCCTTAAACTTAAGCAAGCAATTGCCGTTTTCGAGCGCAAATACATTTTTTGTTTTTCCTGTGTAAATTAGTTTCTTTTCCATAAATATATCTCCTTAAAATAATTAATTAAATTTTGATTCAATGGCTGAGTTTTTAGTAAGAACAGCTTCGCTGTCAGCCTTGCGCTTAGCATCAAGCTTATCCGCCAAGCTACTGTCAGAAATACTGAGCATTTCTATGCAAAGCAAAGCGGCATTGACAGCTCCGTCAATAGCAACTGTTGCCACCGGAATACCCGAGGGCATCATTACTGTTGAAAGCAAAGCATCAACACCGTCTAATTTACCGCAATTAACAGGGATACCTACAACGGGTAGGGTAGTATTAGCTGCTATGGCGCCTGCTAAATGAGCAGCCATTCCTGCAGCCGCGATAATAGCACCAAAACCATTCTTACGTGCATTTACACTAAAATCTTTAGCTTCTTGTGGGGTGCGATGAGCAGAAAAGACGTGAACCTCATAAGGTACGTCAAAGCTTTTAAGTGTATTAACCGCTTTTTCTACAACAGGTAAGTCACTGTCGCTACCCATTATGATTCCGATTTTTTTCATAAAATTACCTCCATAAAAGATAAAAAGGCGCACTAATCTAAAGGATTTAGTGTGCCCAGACGGTCGGCTCAAAGGCTCTTTGATTCACGTGGTGTCCTCCACTAAACCGTCAGTCACAAAGAACCATATATATTGTACCTCATTATTTTAGCATACACTTAATATTTTGTCAACGAGTCATTTACATTTTTAAAAGAAAAACATATATTATTTGAACTAAAGCAATTTTTTTGTACAAAATGATAAAACTGTGCAATTTAATATCGAAAAATATTAAAATTATTTTGTTATGAATATAATGTATTGTTTAAAATTAATTTACAAAACCTCACTTGACTTTTCCTGACTTTTGATATAATATAATATCACAAAAATTTTCCATAGGAGGAATAATAATGAATATTAAACCTTTGGCAGACAATGTTGTCATTAAGGCAACTGAGGCTGAGGAAACAACAAAAAGCGGTATTGTTCTTACTTCTGCCGCAAAAGAAAAACCGCAAATTGCAGAGGTTGTAGCTGTAGGTCCAGGCGGTTTAGTTGATGGCAAAGAAATTAAAATGACTGTTAATATTGGCGATAAAGTTATTATTGCTAAGTATTCGGGCACAGAAATTAAATTTGACGGCGAAGAATATACAATACTTCGTCAATCAGATATTTTAGCAATTGTAGAATAAGGAGTTAACTAACATGGCAAAAGATATTATTTTCGGCGAAGATGCTCGTAAATCCTTACAAGCTGGTGTTGATAAGCTTGCAAATGCTGTTAAAGTAACCTTAGGTCCTAAGGGCAGAAATGTAGTTCTTGATAAAAAATACGGTTCACCGTTAATTACTAATGACGGCGTAACAATCGCTAAGGAAATTGAGCTTAGCGACCCATTTGAAAATATGGGTGCACAACTTGTTAAAGAAGTTTCTGTTAAAACAAATGATGCCGCAGGTGACGGCACTACTACAGCTACAGTTTTAGCACAAGCACTTATTAATGAGGGTATGAAAAACGTAGCCGCAGGTGCTAATCCGATGGTTGTTAAAAAAGGTATTAAAACTGCTGTTGATATTGCTATTGAAACTGTTATTTCAAATTCTCAAAAAGTTAGCGGCAGTGAGGATATTGCACGTGTTGCTACAGTTTCTTCCGGCGATGAAGTCATTGGTAATCTTATTGCTGAAGCAATGTCTAAGGTTACAGCTGACGGTGTTATTACTGTTGAAGAATCAAAAACTGCCGACACCTATTCTGAGGTGGTTGAGGGTATGCAGTTTGACCGCGGTTATATAACACCGTATATGGCTACTGATACTGATAAAATGGAAGCAGTTCTTGATGATGCTTTAATTCTTATTACCGATAAAAAAATCACAAATATACAAGAAATTCTGCCTTTACTTGAACAAATTGTTCAGTCAGGTAAAAAACTTTTAATTATCGCTGAGGATATTGAGGGAGAAGCCCTTTCAACTCTTATTGTTAATAAGCTTCGCGGCACATTTACCTGTGTTGCAGTAAAAGCTCCAGGTTTTGGCGACAGACGTAAAGAAATGCTTCGTGATATTGCAATTCTCACAGGTGGTGAAGTGATTTCCGAAGAATTAGGACTTGAACTTAAAGATACATCTGTAGCACAGCTTGGTACTGCACGACAAATAAAGGTTTCTAAGGAAAACACCATTATTGTTGACGGCGCAGGTAATTCACAGGATATTAAAGACAGAATCAATCAAATTAAAAATGAGCTTTTGGTTACAACCTCTGATTTTGATAAAGAAAAGCTTCAGGAAAGACTTGCAAAGCTTGCTGGCGGCGTTGCTGTAATCAAGGTAGGTGCTGCTACTGAGATTGAAATGAAAGAAAAGAAACTCCGCATTGAAGATGCTCTTTCAGCTACTAAGGCTGCCGTTGAAGAAGGCATTGTTGCAGGCGGTGGCGTTGCACTTATTAATGCTATTCCTGCTGTTAAATCTTTACTAGAAACCACCGAAGGTGATGAAAAAACAGGAGTTAACATTGTGCTTAAATCATTAGAAGCACCCATCCG
>JAZNJT010000067.1:0-9607 GCA_045578145.1 Acutalibacteraceae bacterium | reverse complement strand
GCTATGTGGGTGTTAGAAAGTGCACCAAAGGAAATAAGGTTAATTCCAGCCTCTGTTCAAATTACATCTGATATCACAAGTGGATATAAAACCGATATTGCGGTGGCGCTTTGCGGACCGATTACAAATTTAGTGCTTTTTGCTGTTCTTTTTTTTAATTATCTTTGTTTTAAAAATCAACTAACCCTTTGTTATTCTCTGCTTAATTTGATAATAGCTGTATTTAATTTACTGCCGGTAAGCGGACTCGACGGCGGAACAATATTGTTTTCGGTTATTGCCAAAAGAACGGATTATAACAGAGCGAGGCTTATTTTAAAGGTTATAACGCTCATAATTGCGGCTTCGGTGCTTTTTATTGGTGTAATGTTTACCCTTAGGGGGAAAATCAATATTTCTATTTATATAATTGGTATTTATCTATTGATAATGAGCATTTTAAAGTCTTGAAAAGGTAACATAGATTTGTTATAATTAAATGAATTTAAAGCAAAGGAATTTGGAAATGGATAACAGAAGATTCGAACAACTGCTGCTTTCTGTTCAAAAGCCGGGCAGATATTCAGGCGGTGAAATCAACAGTGTTATAAAGGATAAGAAAAAGGTGGATGTAAGATTTGCCTTTTGTTTTCCCGATACCTATGAAATAGGTATGTCCCACCTAGGAATGAAAATTCTATACTCACAGTTTAATTCGCGTGAGGATATATGGTGTGAGCGTGTTTTTGCCCCTTGGAATGATTTTGAAGAGGTTATGCGAAGAGAAAACATTCCGCTTTTTGCACTTGAAAGCAGAGATGCTATAAAGGATTTCGATTTTATAGGCTTTACCTTACAGTATGAAATGGCATATACCAATGTGCTTAATATGATAGACTTAGCAGGCTTGCCGCTTAAGGCTTCTGATAGAAAAGAACTGTCACCCTTAGTAGTAGCGGGTGGTCCGTGCACTTGTAATCCTGAGCCATTAGCCGATTATGTTGATATTTTCTTTTTAGGCGAGGGTGAAGAGGTTGATTTAGAACTTATTGACCTTTATAAAGAGCATAAGAAAAAAGGCTCCACAAAAAGAGAATTTTTAATAGAAGCTTCTAAAATAGAGGGCGTTTATGTACCGAGCCTTTATGATATTAAATATAATGACGATGGTACTGTAAAAGAAATCATAAACCAAAACGGTGCACCCAAAACTGTAAAAAAACGAATTATCAGAGATTTAGATAAAGCCTTTTATCCCGATAAATTTGTGGTTCCTTTTATTGAAATTGTGCACGACAGAGCGGTACAGGAAATTTTTCGCGGTTGCATCAGAGGATGCCGTTTCTGTCAGGCAGGTTATATCTACCGTCCCGTACGTGAAAAAAGCGTAGATACAATTAACCGTCAGGCAAAGTGCCTTTGCGAAAACACAGGCTATGATGAAATATCACTTTCATCGCTTAGCACAAGTGATTACAGAGGAATAGAGCCTTTGCTTACCAATTTGCTTAAATGGACAGAGGATTCTTATGTGAGCCTTTCTCTGCCTTCTCTTAGAATTGATAATTTTTCGGACGAGTTGTTAGAAAAAATTAATCTTGTTAGAAAAAGCGGTCTTACCTTTGCACCTGAGGCAGGTACACAGAGGCTTCGCGATGTAATAAATAAAAATGTTACAGAAGAAGAAATCTTAAATACTTGTAAAATGGCATTTTCGGGCGGATATACTGCAGTTAAGCTTTATTTTATGTTGGGTCTGCCCACCGAAACAGACGAAGATTTAAAGGGTATTGCTGAGCTTGGACAAAAAATTGTAAACGCTTATTATAATATGGAAAACAAGCCAAAGGGCAAGTCGGTTTCGGTATCTATAAGTGTTTCAACCTTTGTTCCAAAGCCGTTTACACCTTTTCAGTTTGAGCCGCAGATAACAGAGGCAGAGATAAGAAGACGTCAAGAATATTTAAAATCTTCTATTACCACACGTAAAATATCACTTAGCTATCACGACAGTGCAACCAGCTTTTTGGAAGGTGTTTTAGCGCGCGGTGACCGCCGTTTAGGCAAGGTTATCGAAAGAGCGCTAAATAAGGGATGTAAATTTGATAGTTGGACTGAATGTTTTAACATTGAAACGTGGAAACAGGCATTTGCAGATTGCGATATAGACCCTGCTTATTATGCTAATAGGACACGCGAATACAATGAGATTATGCCTTGGGAACATCTGGATTTCGGCATTACAAAGGAATTTCTTGTAAGAGAGTCTAAATTAGCTCGTTGTGAAAAGACCACGCCAAACTGCCGTGAAAAATGCGCGGGTTGTGGTGCTACTTGCTTTGGGGAGGGTGTCTGCTTTGAGAACTGTTAGAGTTTTTTATAAGAAAAAAGGGAGAATGAAATTTATTTCCCATCTTGATATGACACGCTTTATGTCAAGACTAATAGCAAAATCAAAAATCCCTGTTTGGTACACTGAGGGCTTTAACCGTCACATTTATATGAATTTTGCTGTGCCTCTTTCTTTAGGCTTTGAGGGACTTTATGAGATACTCGAAATTCGTATTATAGATGAGAATTTCACCAATAAAGACTGTCTTGAAGCTTTAAATAAGGTGACAGTAGAGGGTATTGAGTTTATGTCGGTCTGCGACCAACAGCAAAATATGAAAGATATAGGCTATGCGGAATATAAGCTTTATTTTGATGATATTCCTGAGAAACTAGGGGATTTCTTGAAAAGGGATAGTATTCTGTGTGAGAAAAAGGGCAAAAAAGGAAAAATCAAAGAAATTGATTTGATACCAAAAATCAAGAGTTTCAATATTGAGAACAATACGCTTAATTTGGCTGTTGTTGCAGGTTGTGAGGATAATCTTAATCCAACTCTAATTATGGATACATTCTTTTCACAAACACAAACCAAACCGGTTTTCTATAGTGTAGAAAGAACCGCAATTCTAAACAAAAACGGCGAAATATTTGAATAATTAAAAGGATATGAGTAAATTTACTCATATCCTTTTAATTCTTATAGGCTTATTATAAAAATTTGCATATTTAATCATTGACATAGTACCTTTGCTTTTTCCATCCCAAAAGCAAATCACAAAATTGCTGATTTCTGCCATTTGATTATTTCGTCTTGGTCCAGCGCTTTTACCGTAGGTTTTCCAATCGGCAGGGTATTTTTCAACCTTAAAACCGTTTTCTTTTGCATATCTTTCGCCGATGGCATCAGCGCCACTTGCACAACCCGAAACAATAATGATAGTGCTTTCTTTTCTGATATTAGAGAGGCAAAAATCAATATAGTTTTTTGCCTCGTCATAATTATTATAATCTCTGCACCCTGCAATTACAACTCTTTTTGTGGGTAATTCCTTTTTGAACATAAACACACCTCAATAAAAAAGCACACCCCGAAGAGTGTGCCGAAAAAGTGTTTCCCTCGGTTTCGTTACCACACTACACCGATAAATATCCGCAAGGGAATAAAGAGAGAACACCTTTTACCAAGGTAGTATCTCCCCTCACGGATATAAAAATTTATCGTATTAAAATGTAGTGTGGTATGTTCATATAATACCACATAAGTGTTAAAATTGCAAGAGAAAAGGCTTGAGGTTAAACCTCAAGCCTTTCTGTTACATAATATGATTATTTGTTAAGCGCTTCGTTAACTGCAACTGCACATGCAACAGTCATACCAACCATGGGGTTATTACCTGCACCGATGAGACCCATCATTTCAACGCACTCTGAAGCAGTTGATAAAACAATTTTTCAAAACACAGCCCGAAAGCCTTGTTATGACTTGCTTTTTAACACTATTTAATTATGAAATTTGTCCCACTAAACACATCGTTTTGAGTTTTCTTAACCACATTATAACGTGTTTTGAGATATTTGTAAGCGCGTTTATTTAATAAATTAAACTTATAAGAAAAAACGTTAAACATTTTAAGAATAATGTGTTATAATGTATTTAATCTAAAATTGTTAGGAGCGTTCAAATATGGAAATTCAAAGAATCGAGAAATTAATTAATGAATGGGAAAAGGCGACAGACAAAGTAATTGAATTTGAAAACCCTGGATATGAAAAGGTTCGTGCGCTTTTTAAAGAAACGTTTGAGGTTTTGGATAAGTATGGGAAGGATAAACTTGTACCTAAAGAAATTAGTGGTTTGCTTCTTGAGATGAACAAATTCGGCTGGTGGGTTAGTGATTTGGAAGAAACGCCCTTACACGATCTTTATCAAGAAATTGTTTCATTAATATTTGATTTGAATAAATGTTTTTTAACTTGCGATTGCGATTTTGAAACCATAAAAGGCACTATTGAAAGCATTGTTGGATAAATAATATTTTAGTATAAGGTAGACTATAATGAGTAGTATTGTTTTACTAAATGAATCCTGTGTTGATCAAAACGTTGACGCCATTGTCAATGCAGCTAACAAAGACTTAGCACCAGGCGGTGGTGTATCAGCTGTTACATCGGCTGTTGAGCGTGTTACTACCAACCCACCCTGCAAGATTTTTAATTCTGCAGTTATTTCAAATCCTTCTGAAGAAATGATAAACATTGTAGAAATGTTCAAAGCAAGAAGAGCAAAGAAATAATAAAATTATTATAGAAATAAAGTGGACACATCATAAGGTTTTATCTTTAAAAGATGTGTCCGTTTTTTATTTAAATTATGATTTTATGAAAAACAAACTCGCTGCACCAACGCAATGCGTTGGTGCACTGTTCTTTTGGTAGATCTATTAAAACTCAGAGATAAGCTTTTTCTAAAAACTATGCATTATTCATAAATTTAAATCG
Source organism: Acutalibacteraceae bacterium (assembly GCA_045578145.1). Lineage (GTDB taxonomy): Bacteria > Bacillota > Clostridia > Oscillospirales > Acutalibacteraceae > UBA737. The sequence continues at coordinate 4,795 of JAZNJT010000067.1, read as the reverse complement.
GTTTAAGAAATAAAATTGCGAAATATTCACAAATACAACTTGCGATAAATTAATAAATCTGTTATAATAGAGTTGCAGATTAATGGGAGGTGTTTCCAATGTACAGTTTATTTGTAAATAACATTAATATGGGAGGAAAATTTTATGAAAAAACTGTGCAGAAAATTATTTTCACTTATAATAGTAATATTGATATGCCTTAATACACTAAATGTATACGCTGCGAATAACTCTGAAAATATAAACTCAGACTTTGAGATGGTTACAAAATAACCTATTGAGGATACAAATATTCAATTACAAAATACTGTTAGTACAATAACAAGCGGTGCAGTATACAATATAATTAATTTGGGTAGTGGAAAATATCTTAATGTACATTACGGAGTTGACTCTAACAACACTAATGTTTATCAATACACTTGCGATTATAGTACTGAGCAAAAGTTTAAAACAGTATATTATTCTTCAACGGGCTCATATAAAATTCACGCTATGTGTAGTTCTAATGGTAATAACCGAGTTTTAGATATTGTTAGAAATGGTGCAAGCCTGTCTAACGGTCAAAATGTTGATATCTGGACTCAGGTTGACGATACTGCTCAATATTGGAAGATAATATCGATTGGAGACGGTGTATACAAAATATGCCCTACTGCCAATACCTCGCTCGCACTTACTGCTTATGGTACCGCTAATGGCACTTCAACAGGTACTTCTTCAACCTCGGCAGGAAATGTTTATATTTCAACCTATACTGGCTCAGCGAACCAACAGTGGGCTTTTCAAGAGGTTAGTACAGGTGCCGTAACGCCCGAGGGATATTTTGATTCTGTTTCTACTTCTTATATTTCGGGTTGGGCTTGGAGAAGTGATATTCCAAATACCGCAATAGATGTCCATATATATATTTACAATTCTTACGGTCAAATTGTAGGTTTTTATGCTCCAACTGCAAATTTATATCGAAGTGATTTACTTGCAGCCGGAAAGGGAAATGGATATCACGCATTTAGTCAGTATATTGATTGGAGTACATTACTTCCAGATACATATACCATAAAGATTTATGCCATAGGTCATAATGAAAATAACCCTGAACTGCATTCTTCACCAAAAACTTATACCGTCACAAGCACCCTCGGTTATAAGGGCTATGCGGTATATAGGGACTTAGGATTTTGGGCGAATTTGGGAGGAACTCTTATGGGTTCAACAAATGATTGGCATGCGGGACTTATGGACGAAAAATATGCAAGCGATTATCTTTCAGTGATACATATGCCTGGTATAGGTTATGATATTGAGTGGGCTGACTGGAGTGACTTCGTAGGTGAACTCACATACCGCGGCACTTATAAGCCAAAGCAGGCTATTTCAGATAACAGCAGGAACCTTATTATATCACTTGCAAGGGAATTAAGGACTAAGGATATAGGATATATAGCAACCAATCAGCTTAGGGCTACTATCAGACCTGAAGCCACCAAAATAGAGCCTGAGATGTTGTTGATATAAGGTGCGACGGTTTGGTGGAATACTGCTATGAATATTATGGCTTCAGGGTTTTTGGCAACGATACCTACTGGGATATCAGCAAGGCATTAGCTCAAAACATAGCCCATCATAACGAAAATAATATAATGCCAAAGGCACAAGCACAGCAGTATCTTGACTTGGTAACCACAAGCGTTCCAAATTAATAACTTCTATTTGCTCAAAACGGGGAGAAAAATGAAGAACACCATAATTAAATTCATATCAGATATATCAAAATATATAACAGCAAAACGAATATCGGTTGCGGTTTGTATAGTCCTATATATAACAACCTTTTTCGCAACCGCACCCTTTTTCCCTGAAAATTCAGAATCAGTTTTAAGTATATCTGTATCTGTTGCATTTATCATATCGTTTTATGTTATGACGGCTATTGTATCACCAAGCAGAAGATACTTAATCGGATTTTCGGTATATTTTGCTCTTGTGGCACTTGTATTATTGTGCGTTATTTTAGAAATAAAAATAGATGGGATAGGTAGTTTGATTGCATTTGTAATTATTATTCCATACCTGCAACCAATATCTCAGTTTTATGAGTCCGTTGTTAATACATTGCACTACCGTATATTTGATAAAGGTATGTCGGATAATTTATTTTACTGTTCCCTTTTTCTCTTTATAGTTTTATTCTATATCGTATATTTCACCTCTTGGTATTTTAAGCGTAGAAAGGATGAAAAAAAATGTAAATATTTAGAACAGTTTTTACATTAGTGATAATTGTTGTTATTGCTCTTTTCAGCACGGCATATTCAAATCCAGAAGCCAATATAAAGCTTATTGAAACCGAAAAAAGTAATCTGATACAGGAATTTGACAGTGCATTAAACCCTGTTTCAGAAAGCGAATTTTCGTCAGATAAACTGCAAACCTCTTATGAAAATTTGGAGAATGGGATTGGCACCTTTGACGACGGTGATTTTTTGATAATTTTAAAGGATGACGACATTTCCCCGCCTACCAAAAATGTGCTGCTACAAATGTCGGATAAAATTAACGGTGGCAAGGGTATTAGCAGTTCAAAAAACTTTGAAGCGTTGCTTGAAAAAGATATTTTGGACGAAAGTTCCCGAGTAAGTTTAATCAATAGTATCAAGGCAGATACCGATGGTATAAAAAATAAGCTGGCAGAGATTGCACAAAGCGAAAGCGGTTCGGCTGTGTATCGTTCGATGGTAAAACTTCAACAAAGCGATGCCTCAATGGCACTTGAGGTATCCGAGAAAATACTCGAAAATTCTTCACGCTATAATGAGGATAATATCCGTGCCGCAATTACGGTAAAATCAAATTATTATAAAGAACTTTCTATGGTAGACAGCAAAAAGGATATAGAAAAGGAAAAATCTGAATTCATAGATTTTTGCACCTCTCAATATAAAAAGGCATCGGATGATAAACTAAAAGATGCCGCCGTATTTTCATTGATGAATATAAGAGATTATGATGCTGTCAAGGCAATTATTTTAGACCCGACTATTGATGAAGAACTAAAGGTGGCTTGTGTTTCTCGCAATTCGAAAACCTTTATTGATGTTATCAACGGTAATCCAACCAAAGAAGATGTAGAATTCATTCTTGATTGTATGGAAATTTTTCCTCTGAAAGAATTAGCTGAGCCTATGAGAGAAAAACTAATATCAAACAGTGATTTTTATAGTCATAGACTAGAAAGCATGGTAGAATTTATGGCATCCAACGGTGCTGAGTCAGACACAAGCAGATTTGAAGGAACACCGAATTCTAATTGGATTAAATGATAAGTGATTTTGGCTCGCGGGTAAAACCGCGAGTTTTTTTGCATAGTATATCCTTATATATAATAAAAGGTATTGGAAGTTTTTCCAATACCTTTTATATATGAATTCAAAAATTTACTTATTAAGTGCCTCGTTTACCGCAACTGCACAAGCAACAGTCATACCAACCATTGGGTTGTTACCCGCACCAATAAGACCCATCATCTCAACGTGAGCAGGAACAGAAGAAGAACCTGCAAACTGAGCGTCTGAGTGCATACGACCCATAGTATCTGTCATACCGTAGGAAGCAGGACCTGCAGCCATATTATCGGGGTGGAGAGTACGTCCTGTACCGCCGCCGCTAGCTACTGAGAAGTACTTCTTACCTTGTTCTATACATTCTTTCTTGTAAGTACCTGCAACAGGATGCTGGAAGCGGGTGGGGTTGGTTGAGTTACCTGTGATAGAAACGTCAACACCCTCCTTATGCATTATAGCAACACCCTCGCGAACATCGTCAGCACCGTAGCAACGAACCTTTGCGCGTTCGCCGTTGGAGTAAGCGGTTTCTTCTACGATTGTAAGCTCACCTGTGTAGTAATCAAACTTAGTCTGAACATAGGTGAAACCGTTAATTCTTGAAATAATCTTAGCAGCATCTTTACCGAGACCGTTAAGAACAACTCTTAAAGGCTCTTTACGTGCCTTGTTAGCGCTACGTGCAAGACCAATAGCACCCTCAGCAGCGGCAAAAGATTCGTGACCTGCCAAGAAAGCAAAGCACTTTGTTTCTTCGCGGAGAAGCATAGCGCCGAGGTTACCGTGGCCAAGACCAACCTTGCGGTCGTCAGCAACAGAACCAGGGATACAGAAAGACTGAAGACCTACACCGATTTTTTCGGCAGCCTCAGCAGCAGACTTAACCTCATCCTTAATAGCGATAGCGCAGCCAACAATATAAGCCCAAGCAGCGTTTTCAAAGCAGATAGGCTGAATACCCTTAACAATATTGTAAGCGTCAACACCTGCTTTATCACAGATTTCCTTAGCCTCTTCAATGGAAGAAATGCCGTGTTTTGTGAGTTCTGCGTTTATTTGATTTATTCTTCTGTCATAACTTTCAAATAATGCCATTGTTCATTTCCTCCTTAATTATTCTTCACGGGGGTCGAGAAGCTTCGCAGCATCGTCAACACGTCCGTACTGGCCGCTTGCTTTTTCCAAAGCTTCGTTAGCGTCCATACCCTTTTTAATCATATCCATCATTTTGCCGAGGTGAACGAACTTATAACCGATAATGGTATCGTTTTCGTCAACAGCAATTTTTGTGATATAGCCTTCAGCAAGTTCGAGGTAGCGGGGACCCTTTGCAAGAGTTGCATAGGTGGTACCACACTGTGAACGAAGACCCTTACCGAGGTCCTCAAGAGCAGCACCGATCGGCAAACCGTCCTCAGAGAAAGCGGTCTGAGTACGACCGTAAACAATCT
>JAZNJT010000066.1:0-1538 GCA_045578145.1 Acutalibacteraceae bacterium | reverse complement strand
AAATAAGAATTTGTAGGTGCGTGCAATGAACCTAATAGAATTAACTCACAAGAACGATATTTTACAAACATATGAGATTTACAAACACTGTATGTTTATGCCTACCGAAGAAAAGTTTAATAAGAAAGTAGAACAATTTCTGAATAATAACTCTGTAAAAATCTTTGCTTGTTTTAGTCACGGAAAGATTGTGGGTGTTATGGCTGTTTCTTTTATTGAACAGAAGAAAGTTGAGATATTAGGAATTGCGGTTGATTTATCTGCTCGTGGCAAAGGCATTGGTTCTTATATGATAAAACAAGTGATAAATAATTATGATTTATTGTCTGTATATGCTGAAACGGATAATGATGCCGTCGGTTTTTATCAGAAGAACAATTTTAGTATTACAGAATTCTCTGAAATTTATGACGGTGAAACGGTTATCCGCTACAAATGTGAATTAACCCAATTCCAATAGGTCGAACAGTTAGGAAAATAAGAATTTGTAGGTGTGAATGATGAAAACTTTATATATGATTGGTGGCACTATGGGAGTTGGAAAAACAACTGTGTGCCAACAGCTCAAACAGGATTTACCGAATAGTGTATTTCTTGACGGAGATTGGTGTTGGGATGCAAATCCGTTCCAAGTAACCGATGAAACAAAAGCAATGGTGACGAATAATATTTGTTACTTACTCAATAATTTTCTGAAATGTTCTGCATACGAGAATATTATTTTTTGTTGGGTGATGCACGAGCAGAGTATTATCGATTCCATACTTGAGAAGCTGGATACACCGAACTGTGAGGTGAAATGTGTCTCGCTTGTAGCGGATGAAAAGGCTCTGTGTGAAAGATTATCAATGGATGTAGAAAGAGGTATTCGTTCTGAAGATGTAATTGAGAGAAGTATAGCGAGAATACCGATGTATCAAGCGCTCAATACCATTGAAATTGATACCAACGCAAAAAATGTTGCTATGATTGCCAATGAGATAAAGCTGTTGTAATATTATCAAATTTCAATTTGTTGACCTAAACAGAATCAAATATTTATGTATTTAAGGCCCTTATTATTTCTTTGCGGAGTTAAGGGCCTTTTTTGTAAAATGCAAATCCGGGGCTTTGCTTATCTGGTAGGAGCGGATACTCCCAGGTATTCCATTAGAGCGTTTTGAAACAATTTGGAACAGTTGACACCGTCTTCATCGGCCTTGGCAGCCAGCCACGCCGGAAGCGAGAGCGTTTTCTTTACAAATTTGCTGTTGATGCGTTCGCGTACAGGCGGCATAAATACATCAATCAGTACAGGAACAGTGTTTTTCTCAAGTGCAAGTTCTGTAATTTGTGTAGGCAGAGGGATTTCCACGCTGTCTTGTTCCATACCCCACAGATGCAGTCCAAGCGCTTCTTTGGCGTTAGCAAGTGCGCCATCAGTATCGTCTTTGTCTGCGCACGGATAACAGCCAGGCAAATCGGGAAATTCAATAGAAATGCCATCGTCTTCATAAGTAAACAATGCTACAAACGCGTATCTGTCTTTTAACATAGAA
>JAZNJT010000065.1:0-12534 GCA_045578145.1 Acutalibacteraceae bacterium | reverse complement strand
ACAAGACCGAAAGCTACAGCGCCTGCAATAACCATTACTCTTAAAGCATCTGAGCCTAAGGTAGGTGAAATAACCTGAAGCTTTGAATCGTCTACTGTAAGTGCAAAAGGGAGCGATCCTGCATTAATCTTATCGGCTAATTCTTTTGCTTCTTCAGCTCCTGACATACCTGTTATATAAGCTGAGCCTTCAGTAATCGCCTGATTAACAGTAGGTGCCTGAATCATAACATCGTCCATCCAGATAGAAACCTTCTGTCCTACAAGGCTTGCTGTAGCAGTAGCAAACTTAGATTTACCCTGTTCTGTAAAATCAAGATAAACTACATAGTTTCCGTTTTCATCAACACCTGCCTGCGCTGCTTTAATATCAGCCGCGCCGCTTAAAATAACATCTGTTTTGCTTTCATTTTTACAGAATGTAAGAAGCGCTGTTTCACCTAATTCCTGAACTGCCGCAGCGGCATCAAAATCGCTTTCATCCGCAGCCCAAGGGAAACGCACGATTATCTGATGGTTATCAGCATCTGTGTAAACCTCATAATCTGTAATATTTTTGTTTACAAGTCTTGTTTCAATAATGGCCTTTGCAGCATCCATATCCTCCTCGGTAATGCTGACATCTTCTTTATCGGGTGAGTAAACTGCTTCCACACCGCCGCGAATGTCAATGCCCCAGCGGATATCCTCGGCGCCTTTAACATAAACTTTTCTGGTATCACCGTAATAATTTTCAATTCCGAAAAAAGCACAGTAAGTAAGTGCCAAAATCAAAACAAAAATTATAAAAAATACCGGCTTGCCTATTCTTTTAGACCTCACTTCAAATCCTCCAATTTTTGTTTTCTGAAAATTCTTGATTAAGAATATATATTACACTAATTATACCTAAAAACTTTCCTAAAGTCAATCTCGGTTTATTGAGCTTCATTAATTAGTTTTTCAAGAGCGGCATATTTAACTGCCACGCAAAGTATAACCGAAGCTTTTTTAATCTCCTCAACGGACGGATAAGACGGAGCTATTCTGAGATTTGAATCATCAGGGTCTATTCCGTAAGGATAGGTAGCTCCCGCAGGAGTAAGTATCATACCTGCATTTGCGCATAACTCCTCAACTCTTGAAGCTGTACCTTTTTCTACATAAAGGCTTATGAAATAACCACCCTTTGGATTGGTCCAACGGGCAATACCTTTATCCTTTAACTGCTTATCAAGCTCGGTAAGCACTGCCTCAAACTTAGGTCTCAAAATTTCTGCATGCTTTTTCATATGCTTGCGAACAGCATCTGCAGAACGGAACATTCTTGCATGTCTTAATTGATTAAGCTTATCAGGGCCTATTGTCTGATACTGCATTCTGCCCTTTAGCATTGCAACATTATTAGGACTTGCTGCTTGTGCGGCAACACCTGCACCGGGGAATGTTATTTTTGATGTAGAAGTAAAAATTATCGGTAAATCAGGATTTCCTGCTTTTACACATTCGGTATAAATATTAAGTAATTTATCACCCTCATCATACAAATCGTGTACTACATAAGCATTATCCCAGAAAATACGAAAATCTGCAGCAGCAGGCTTTAATTTCGCCATACGCTTTACAACCTCATCACTATAGGTTATGCCCTCAGGATTTGAGTATTTTGGCACACACCAGATGCCCTTTACCTTCTCGTCCTTTACAAGTTCCTCAACAACGTCCATATCAGGACCTTCATCTGTAGTAGGAACAGGAATAAGCTTAAAACCGAAATACTGAGTAATTGCAAAGTGACGGTCGTAACCCGGAACAGGACACAAAAATTTAAGTCCCTCCTGTTTGCCCCAAGGTTCTGCGCCCATACCGTGAGTCATACCCTGAGCTATAGTATCAAACATCATATTAAGAGATGAGTTTCCGCCCACGATAATCTGTTCAGGCTCAAGCTCCAGAATATTTGCAAATAAATTCTTAAGTTCTAAAAGGCCGTCAAGCCCGCCGTAGTTACGGCAATCTATACCGCTGATATTTTTAAAGCCCGTATCGTTGCCAACAAGGTCAAACATCTTTTCGCTTAAATCCATATTGTCAAAACCCGGCTTGCCTCTTGACATATCAAGAGTTAAATGCATAGAGCGTAAGCGCTCATATTCTGCACGAACAGCCTTAAATTCTTCTTTTAACTGTTCTTTGCTTAAACTGTAATACTCGGACACGATAAAACCTCCAAAGTTATCTTATGATTTTCTTTTCAATTTCTTCTACAGCTAAACTTACGAAATCGCCTGTGCTCATAGCACCCATATCGCCGTCCTCACCTCTACGGCGAACAGAAACAGCACCGTTTTCTACCTCACTGTCACCAATAATGAGCATATAAGGTACTTTATTAAGTCTTGCTTCTCTTATTTTATAACCAATTTTTTCATTGCGGTCATCAATTTCTACACGCATACCTTTTTCTTCCAATATACGCTTCACATCATAAGCGTAATCGAGATGTCTGTCAGCAATAGGTAGAATTTTAACCTGAGTAGGCGCTAACCACATAGGAAATGCACCTGCATACTTTTCGATAAGGAGCGCCAATGTTCTTTCATAACAACCGATAGATGTTCTGTGAATAATATAAGGATTCTTTTTCACGCCATCACGGTCTACATATTCCATACCGAATTTTTCAGCTAACATCTGGTCAATCTGAATTGTAATAAGGGTATCTTCCTTACCGTAAACATTTTTAATCTGAATATCAAGTTTCGGTCCATAGAATGCCGCCTCGCCAACACCTACCTTGTAGGGTATTTCAAGGTGGTCAAGAATTTTAGCCATCATACTCTGTGCTTCATTCCACTGTTCAGGAGTACCGATATATTTTTCGGTATCTTTGGGATCCCACTGTGAGAATCTGTAGGAAACATCCTCATAAAGACCTAATGTTTTAAGCATATAGATTGCAAGCTCTAAAGAACCTCTGAATTCTTGTTCTAACTGCTCAGGAGTACACATAAGGTGTCCCTCAGAAATTGTGAACTGACGCACACGGATAAGACCGTGCATTTCGCCCGATTCCTCATTTCTGAAAAGGGTTGATGTTTCATTGTAACGGAGAGGTAAATCTCTGTAAGAACGTGCACGGTTTAAATATGCTTGATATTGGAACGGACAGGTCATAGGACGAAGTGCAAAGCATTCCTTTGTTTCGTCATTTGGGTCGCCCAAAACAAACATACCGTCTAAATAATGATCCCAGTGACCTGATAATTTATAAAGCTCACGCTTAGCCATATATGGTGTTTTAGTAATTTGCCAACCGCGTCTTGCTTCCTCATCCTCAACAAATCTCTGCAAGGTCTGAATAATTTTAGCACCCTTAGGCAATAGAATGGGAAGTCCCTGACCAATAACATCAACGGTTGTGAAAAGCTCTAATTCTCTGCCTAATTTATTGTGATCGCGTTTTTTTGCCTCTTCAAGCATTGTAAGATGTGCTTCAAGCTCGCTCGCCTTTGGGAAAGCTGTTCCGTAAACACGGCAAAGCATTTTTTTAGAAGAGTCACCGCGCCAATAAGCGCCAGTAGCAGAGGTTAACTTAAACGCCTTTACAAGACCTGTGCTCATAAGGTGCGCACCTGCGCAAAGGTCAGTAAAATCGCCCTGCGAATAGAAGGAAATTTCTTCTCCTTCTTCTATTCCCTCTGCAAGTTCTACCTTATAATGCTCATCTTTACTCTTAAAATATTCGATTGCCTCGTCCCTTGTCATTGTGAATCTTTCGAGCGGCAGATTTTCTTTCACAATGTTTTTCATTTCAGCCTCGATTTTAGCTAAATCATCGGGAGTAAAGCTTTCTTTTGCATCAAAATCATAATAAAATCCGTCATCCACAGCAGGACCGATTGCAAGCTTTGTTTCAGGAAATAAACGCTTTACAGCCTGAGCCAGAATATGAGATGCAGTATGGCGGAAGGTCCACTTACCGTAATCATCTTCAAATGTAAGTATTTCTAAATTGCAGTTCTTTGTGAGAACTGTTCTGAGATCTGCATTTTCACCATCAATACGAACAGCACAGGCAGCCTTTGCCAAACCCATACTGATTTCCTTAGCAACCTCGTATGCAGTAATGCCTGACTGGAATTCTTTTACGACATCGCCTTTTAAAGTAACCTTAATCATAGTTTTCTCCTCCAAAAAAAATAAACTTCGTCCTGAAAGACACTGTCTTTCGGGACGAAGTATTAAAATCTCCGCGGTTCCACCCGTTTTTTCGGTATTAAACCAAACTCTTTGTTACCCTTAACGCAGGTTCTACGTCTGTGTTGCTACCCACAGCACTCAAAGGCGGTTTCACTTTAATTTTACCCTTGCAGGCTTTCAGCCGATGACCCGCATTCTCTTTAAGAGCTATAAAAAAGTTACTTGTCCTTCTCAACATTTTACTAAACAATGATACAACCTATCATTTTAATTGTCAAGAGTTTTCTTTAATAATCGATATTGATAAGTCACTAAGTTGTACCTCATCGACCTGTGCGGGAGCGCCCGACATAAGTTCGCTTGAATTTGATACCTTGGGGAATGCGATAACATCGCGAAGTGTATCTCTGCCGCACATAAGCATTACCAGTCTATCAAGACCGATACCCATTCCTCCGTGTGGTGGAGCACCGAACTTAAATGCATCTGTAAGGAAACCGAACTTTTCGTGTGCTTCCTCGTCTGTTAGACCTAATGCTTTAAACATTTTGCCCTGCAATACGGGGTCGGTAATTCTGATAGAGCCGCTTGAAAGCTCAACACCGTTAAGCACTAAGTCATAAGCCTTAGCAAATACTTTTTCAGGTGCAGATTCAAGATATTCTACGCATTCATCAAGCGGTGAGGTGAATGGGTGATGCATAGCGTCCCAGTTACCTGTTTCTTCATTGTATTCAAAGAATGGGAATTCAGTAATCCAAAGGAAATTAAACTCATCGGGTATAATATCAAGCTTTTTAGCAACAGTAAGTCGTAAAGCGCCTAAAACAGAAAGTGCGATATTCTTTCTGTCGGCAACTATAAGCACAACGTCACCCTTTTCGGCTCCTGTGCGCTCATATATTGCGTTCATTTCATCTTCAGTCATAAACTTAGCAAACGAGCAGGTAGGCGTATCCTCGCTCCAACGAATAAAGGCAAGTCCCTTAGCGCCTATTCCCTTTGCTTCTTCGGTAAGCTTATCTATTTCTTTTCTTGTGTAAATTCCTGCAGCTTTTTTTGCAGTAATTGCTCTTACAGTACCACCGTTTTTAACAGTATCACTGAAAACACCAAAACCGCAATTCTCAACTATATCCGACAAATCCTTGATTTTCATATCAAAGCGAGTATCAGGCTTGTCCGAACCATAGTCATTCATAGCATCGGTAAACTTAAGTCTTGGTAGAGGTGTAGGTATGTCAACACCCAAAATTTCCTTAAATAAACGCTTAATATAACCCTCGGCAACACTGTAAACATCCTCAGGCTCTACAAAAGACATTTCAAGGTCTATCTGCGTAAACTCAGGCTGACGGTCAGCACGCAAATCTTCATCGCGATAACAACGGGCTATCTGCATATAACGGTCAAAGCCCGATAACATAAGTAATTGCTTATAAAGCTGTGGCGACTGCGGAAGCGCGAAAAAACTTCCTTTTTTAATACGTGACGGAACAAGATAATCTCTCGCGCCCTCAGGTGTAGACTTAATAAGAGTCGGAGTTTCTATTTCAATAAACCCGTTTTCATCAAAATAATCTCTTGTCACCTTAACTATCTTATGACGCATTAAAATATTGTTCTGTATATCAGGACGGCGAAGGTCAAGATATCTGTAACGAAGCCTTAATTCCTCATTAGCATTAGAATCGCTAAGGATTTCAAAAGGCGGTGTTTCAGATGCACCTAAGATTTTAAGAGCTTCAACCTCTATTTCGATTTCGCCTGTGGGTATTTCTGAGTTAATGGCAGAACGAACTCTTACCTTTCCGCTTGCCATTACAACATATTCGCTTCTAAGGGTTGTTGCCTTTTCAAAAACACTTTTTTCGGTAGAATCGTCAAAAGCCAACTGAACAATACCTGTTCTATCCCTCAAATCAACAAAAATAAGACCGCCTAAATCTCGCTGTCTTTGAACCCAACCGCAAACAGTTACCTGCTTGCCCTCGCTTTCTCTGTTAAGAGTGCCGCAATAGTCGGTACGCTTTGTACCGTTCATTCTGTCAAGTAACATATTAAAAGTAACCTCTTTTACATTATTTCGGCTATATTTTTAAATATCTGAAGTCTTATAGCTTCGCCTAATTCTTCAACAACTTCATCTATTTTAATATCGGTAATTGTACCCTCTGACATATCCTTAAGTTTACCGTTACCGTTTTCAATTTCATCATCACCCAAAACCAAGGTGAATTTTGCGCCTATCTTATCTGCATATTTCATCTGAGCCTTAAGACCTCTGCCGCAAATGTCAGTTTCAGCTTTATAACCCTCATCTCTTAAAGTAGCGCAAAGAGCTGTTGCCTTTAATACTGCCTTTTCTCCCATTGTTGCAATATAAAGGTCCGTTTTCGGCGCTTCGGGAAGCTCAGCTCTTTGATTTTCAAGTACCATCATAAGTCTTTCAATACCCATCGCAAAGCCTAATGAAGCAGTCTTAGGTCCGCCCATCTGGGAAATAAGACCGTCATACCTGCCACCACCGCAAACTGTGGATTGAGCGCCGATATCACCTGATACAAACTCAAAAACTGTTCTTGTGTAATAATCTAATCCTCTTACAATATGAGGATTTACTGTAAACTCTATATTTTGTGCATTAAGATGCGCCTTAACCTGCTCAAAATGTTCACGGCAGTCATCACAAAGATAATCGAGCACAACAGGTGCCTTTGCCGCAATCTCAGAGCATATCGGTGACTTACAATCAAGTATTCTCATCGGATTGCGTTCAAGTCTTTCTTTACAAGTGCCGCAAAGAGTCTCGATATTTGCACTGAAATACTCTTTTAAAGCCTTGTGATATTCTTTTCTGCACTCAGGACAGCCGATAGAATTTATTTCCAAGGAAATTTTTTCTATTCCTACGCTTCTTAAAACCTGACGGGCAAGAGCTATAACCTCTGCATCGGCATTAGGTGATGCTGCACCGATACACTCAACACCAAACTGATGAAATTCTCTAAGTCGTCCAGCCTGAGGTTTTTCGTAGCGGTAACAACCGCCTATATAACAAACCTTTACAGGTAATGCTCCGTTTACAAGTCCGTTTTCTATTGCGCTTCTAATAACACCCGCTGTTAGTTCAGGACGTAATGTTATAGAACGTCCGCCCTTATCATCAAAGGTGTACATTTCCTTTTGCACAACATCTGTAGTATCTCCTACACTGCGCAAAAATACCTCCGTATGCTCGAAAACGGGCACACGGATTTCTTTAAAGCCGTAAAGCGAAGCTACCTCGAGCATTTTCCCTTCTACAAACTGCCATTTATAACTCTCGGCGGGTAAAATATCGTTAGTGCCTTTTACAGCACGGTTAATTTCTGCCATTTTCAATATCTATCCTTTTTTTACTATTTCGCGCCAATCAAGATCGCCGCGTTCAACACCGTGAACTAAAACCTCTGCGGTAGCTATATTAGTAGCAACAGGAATATTATGAACATCACAAAGACGCAAAAGTGCGCTTTCGTCAGGGTCATTTGGTCTCGGATTTAACGGATCTCTGAAGAGTAACAAAAGATCAATTTCATCGCAGCCAATTCTTGAAGCTATCTGCTGTGCTCCACCCTGAGAGCCGCTTAAAAACCCAGTGATTTCAAGACCTGTAGCCTCAGAAACAGTTTTAGCTGTAGAGCCTGTTGCCACAAGATTATGTTTAGATAAAATTCCGCAGTAAGCTATACAGAATTGTACCATTAATTCTTTTTTAGCGTCATGTGCTATTAATGCTATTGTCATATTCCTTTTCCTTTCATATCTTTTTTGCCTTAGGTAAAGGTTTTCCCACTCCATCCAACCTATCGGTAATTCTCAAAAAAGCCTTAAAAGCTTTGCTTCTTTTAGGAAGCTTTTTCTTGAGCGAAAAAAGAGCAATTTCATCACTTTCAGGAACTATTCCAATAAGTCTTAAGGCTGCAGTATCAATTATTTCATCAACATTTTTAAAACGTAATTTTCGTTTCAGCTTATATTTGAAGCGGTTAATAACAAGCCTCGCTTCAAGCTTTTTGGAATAAAGCACCTCGCTTATCGCCGCCGCATCTCTTACAGATACAGGATCAGGTATAGCTACTGTTAAAAATAAGGTGTCCTGAGGTAACGATAAATACTGTTCCTCATTTATTCCTGCGGGAAAATCAAAAATCACGATATCAAACATACTTTTAACCAAAGCGGCAAAACTACTCAGAGCATTATTATCAATAAGTCCCGTTTTTGCGGGGGCAGGCACTAAAAAAAGCCCCTCTTTATAAGCGCAAGGATAAACCGCGTCATCTATAACTTTGCCCAAAAGTATATCCGACAAATCAAAAACCGCAGTTTTATCTACACCTAATAAGAGGTCAAGACATCTGAGCCCCTCATCCATATCAACAAGCAAAACGCGTTTGCCCTTTTGCGCAAATGCAATTCCAAGCCCTGCTGTAACAGAAGATTTACCCACACCGCCTTTTCCCGATACGGTTGCAAAAACCTTTCCCATAAAAATACTCCTGTGAATTAATACTACTTTAGAAGATATTTTATCACATCACCTATTTTTTGTCAATTTAAAAGGTGTATTTTCAGAAAAACAGTGCAGCAGCGCCATAGCTCACAAAAGCCACAATGATTCCCGCTCCTAAAACGCCTAATACAACACTTGGAAAAGCCTTTTTAAGCGGCATATCAAGCATAGCGGCAACAAGCGCTCCAGTCCAAGCACCAGTTCCAGGCAAAGGAATAGCCACAAAAAGCACCAAACCCCAAAAAGCATATTTTAAAACCTTTTCTTTGTTTTTATCTGCCTTGGATTCCATTTTATCTACAACTTTATTAAGTTTTGGACTAACATTTCTCATCCAAGCGAAAATCTTTTTGATAAACAAAATAATAAACGGAATAGGCAGAAGATTTCCTATCATTGCAACGGGTATTGCAATAACAGGTGAAAGTCCCATTCCTGTAGCCCACGGAATAGCTCCGCGAAGTTCGATTATAGGCACCATTGAAATCAAAAAAGTTGTAAGTATCTTACCAAAAACAGTGCCAAATAAGAAATTTATCATCTTTTATTCCTCCTGAAAAACGAAGAAAAAATTTTCTCTGCAAATCCTATAAAGAATTTAAAGTTGACACAAAGAAGCATCATAATACATACTGCCTGTATTAAAATCCAATACTTGACTTCAAGTATCATTACTGCCGCCTGAATAAAAATTATGACAGTATTTATCGAAATATGCCAGCCGTAAAGCTTATATTTCATATATTTCTGGGAATTAAGTGCTCTTATTATAAACACAATAAAGTAGCTTGCAACCGTTGCTATAGCCGCGCCCTGAACCCCTAGGTCAGAAGGTATTAATAAGAAATTAAGAACAATATTAATTGCCGCTCCCAAAAATGCCGTTACAAATGAATTGACACTTTTTTTAGTTACAACATAAACCGTGCCTGTAAACGAGGCAAAGGCTGTATAAACCATAGAAACCGCAAGTAAGGGTACATAAATCCAAGCCTCGTAATAATCTTCTGCGGTGAGCAGCCTTATAACAGGCTTTGCAAAAGTTATCACCACCGAGCCCGCCAAAAACATAACTGCCTGAAATGACGACCACACCTTACTGTAAAACAAAGAATGCTCCTCTTTATTTCCGTTATCCTCAGTAACGGCAGAAAACTGCCATGCTTGCATAAATATGCTTGAAACTAAGGTCAGTAATGTTGGTAATTTATATGATACCGTATAAATTCCGTTAGCGCTACTGCTTATCATTTCATTTACCATATATCTGTCCGACACACTGGTAATCCACCAAAAAACTGTTGTTGGGATAAGCGGTATGCTGTATTTAAGCATTGGAAATAATACCGATTTGTCGGGTTTTGCCGTAATCATACACCAAAGCTTTTCCTTTATAAACAAAAACAGCGCGCACAGCGTATCTGCAACTACAACCGAAAGAACATAGCCTGTAACACCGATATCAAGCACCGCAAGAAACAGAATATTAAGCACAATAACCAGCATTGTGTTAATAATTCCCTGTGTCGCAAAAAGCGCTGTTTTGCCGATTGCTCTTATGTACTGCGAACAAAGAGCATGATAACAGGCGGCGAGTGTGTAAACCACAATAAGCCATATAAAACCTGTAAAATCCTCAATAAGCTTAAGTATCGGAGTTAATGCGAAAAACAACAGCGCCCCCACTGTTATGCTCAGAAAGCCATAGGTGAATACGCTTTTCCTATCGGAGCTTTTATCCATCGCAAAGCGGAACACACCCTCGGTTATGCCTAAAGAAATTATAGGGAAAAGCAAATTTGCAGTTTGGGTTATAAGGTCTGCTGTGCTATAGTCAGACGGGGTAAGATACCCCGTATAAAATCTGACCATCAAAAATACAAGCAGCTTTGAACCAAATGTGCCCAAACTTATTAACAAGGTATTAGATAAAAGGGTTTTATACTTATTCAATAAAACACCGCCTTTTGAATTTTATATCGTTTCTACCTTTATCAGATTTGTATTACCTGATTTTCCGTTAGTAACACCGCCTGTAAGGACTATTTTGTCACCCTTCTTAAGTCCTAAGGTTTCCTTTGTGAGATTAGCGGCTGTATAAAAAAGCACATCGGTCGAGTTGAAATTCTCACACATTACGGGAACCACACCCCAAGAAAGAGCCAATTCTCTCCATGTTTTTTCATCAGTTGTAACACCGATAATATTAACATGGGGTCTAAAACGCGATACCATTCGCGCAGTCATACCAGAAAGTGAGCAAACAGCAATAGCCTTCGCATCAATATCTATAGCCATTCCGCAGGTTGCATGAGAAATTGCATCAACAGTGTTTTTAATTTTAAAATCGCGGTTTAAAAAGCGCTTTGCATAATGTATATTCTGCTCAGTGCTTACAGCTATTCTTGCCATTGTTTCAAGCGATTTTACAGGATATTTACCTGCTGCTGTTTCACCTGAAAGCATAATAGCACTTGTGCCGTCATAAACTGCATTTGCTACATCTGAAATTTCAGCTCTGGTAGGACGCGCATTCTGAATCATAGATTCAAGCATTTCGGTAGCTGTTATAACACGTTTGCCGAGCAAACGGCATTTTGTTATAAGCTTTTTCTGAATCTGCGGTAACTCCTCAAACGGAATCTCAACGCCCATATCACCGCGGGCAATCATTATGCCGTCACATTCCTCGCAAATTTCTTCAATATTATCAACACCTGAGCGGTTTTCAATTTTAGCAATAATGTCAATATCTGTGTCGCCGTTTTCTTTAAGGAAATTTTTAACATCAACTAAATCCTGACGACAGGAAACAAACGAGCAGGCAAGAAAATCTATATCGTGCTTTAATCCAAACAGAATATCCTGCTTATCCTGTTCACTTAAATATACCTGTTTTAAGGTTTTATTCGGAAAGCTCATACTTTTTCTGTCAGAAAGCTCCCCGCCTGTTACAACCTTACACTTAACGTCAGTATCAGTAGTTTCCAAAACCTCGAATGCCAAAAGCCCGTTATTAAGCAAAATAGTATCACCTTTAAAGAGTTCTTTCGCCAAGTTTTTATAGTTTACAGAAACTCTACTTGTATCTCCCTCAATCTCCTCAGCGGTAAAGGTAAAGATGTCTCCCTCGTTTAAGAAAATCTTACCGTTTTCAAAGGTTTTAATGCGGTATTCAGGACCTTTTGTGTCAAGCAAAATTGCAATTGGAAGTCCGAGTTTTTCACGCACCTTTTTAATGGTAGCAATTCTTTGAGCATGGTCCTCATGGGTGTTATGTGAAAAGTTAAGACGGGCAACATTCATTCCCGCAAGACACATTTTTGTTATTGTATCTTCATCCGAACAGGCAGGACCTATTGTGCATACAATTTTTGTTCTTCTGATAAAATTTTCCATTTTTTAGAGTGCTCCTTGCTGTGAAATCATAAGTGTAAGTCCAAATTATCCCATTTTATTGTTATTTTACCACGAAAACCTCAAAATAACAATAGCCAAACTTAAATAAATGCAAAATGTGGATGTTGTAAACAAACATATCTAAATCGGCAGAGACGACACATTAATTTTTCGTTTTGCATTTTTAAAGCCACAGAAAAAAATTCCGTGGCTTTAATATTACTCCATCTGTCGACCTAAAAAATCAGCTGCAACCGTCACTAGTTTTATATCGCTGTCATCAGCTTCAGCGCCTGTTTCGTCCGCCATAAGCACAACCGCTCCGCTTACGTCACCCGCATTAATAATCGGTACTCCTACCTTCACCTCACGTTTTATACCCTCAAGCGCTTCGAA
>JAZNJT010000064.1:0-18859 GCA_045578145.1 Acutalibacteraceae bacterium | reverse complement strand
TTTTTTTAAGCTTTTCTAAACGATAAATCTTTACAGTTGAAAAAAAGTTAAAGATGTGTTAAAATGACTTATATATTTAGATTTTTTCGGAGGATTTAATTTATGTTTGATACCGAAAGACTATGTCTTGGATGTATGAATGATAACGGCGGAGAAAGGGTTTGTCCTATTTGCAGTTATGATTCTGCAACACCTAATCCTGAAAATTCTTTACCCGCAAAGTTTGTTATTAATAACCGCTATCTTTTAGGCAAAGTGATTTCTTTAAACGGTGAGGGAATTACATATATCGGTTGGGACAAGGAACAGGATAAAATTATTGAGGTTAAAGAATATTTTCCTTTGGGATTTGCACACAGAAATCCTGATTTAACAGTTTCTATTGTTGAGGGTGGGGAATACACCTATAACGAAGGTTTGCTTGAATTTCTTGAAATCAACCGCAAAATAAAACAGTGTGAATTATCAGCTTTAGTTCCTGTAATAGATGTTTTTGAAGAAAACGGAACAGTTTATGCTGTTTATCAGCATATTTTAGGAATAAAGCTTGGCGAATTTCTCAACAAAAACGGCGGTATTTTAAAATGGGAGCAGGCAAGGGCATTGTTCCTGCCTCTTATTGATACTCTTGGCGGTATGAACGAAATAGGAATTATACACGGAGGCATATCGGTAGATACAATTATTGTCGGTCGTGACGGCAAAATGAGAATTTCCGATTATTCTGTTAAAAAGCTAAGACTTGCAGATTCTGAACTTAAAGAAGATATAGTTGACGGATATGCCGCACCTGAGCAATACGGTGCCGAGGGAATGCATACCGATAAATACACCGATGTTTACGGTCTGTGCGCTACTATTTTCAGAGTGATTATAGGAGCAGTTCCGCCTGTTGCAACACAAAGATTGCAAAATGATGCTATGTCAATACCTGCAAAATTTGCCGAAGAATTGCCACGTCACGTTTTAGCGGCTCTTGCAAACGGTTTACAGGTCATACCGTCAGACAGAACAAAGAATATAGAGGCTCTCAAAAACGAATTAGTTTACGGTGAGATAAGCGGTATACCTGCTAAAAAGTCCAAACCAGAAAACAATAAAGCAGAAACTGAGCCAAAGAAAAAAGGCGCTTCGACAAAGTATGCTTTAATATCTGCCCTTTGCACAGCGGGTATATTTATAGTACTTGCATTAGTGCTTGTTTTTGGACCTTTAAAGGAAGACATATTTGGTGGTGAGTCATCCCAAATCACAAGTGATGAAACCTCTGTAAACGCGCCTGTTGTTGACCAGATAGGTGACATAGAAAGCGGTGCAGAAATTACAGCAAAGCTTTATGATGTACCTGAT
Organism: Acutalibacteraceae bacterium; assembly: GCA_045578145.1. Taxonomy (GTDB): domain Bacteria; phylum Bacillota; class Clostridia; order Oscillospirales; family Acutalibacteraceae; genus UBA737. The sequence goes on along the minus strand of JAZNJT010000064.1, from coordinate 17,509 downwards.
TTAAAGGGTAAATACTATCCTGACATCGTTAATAATGAAGATTATGAAATGTTTGAACTTATTATATCAGATAAAGCATTTTCGGATAAGTACCCAAAGGGAACAGTTTGCGCTCAATCTATTGAAGCAGGAGGTACGGGAGTACCCAGAAATACAAAAATAGAGCTGACAATTAGTGTTGGTCCTAAAGAGGTTAAGGTTCCGAATCTTAAGGGACTTAGTGAAATCGAAGCAAAATTAGAGCTTTTAAAACAAGGTTTTCTTTATGATAATATCGAGGTACTTGAAAAGTATGACGATGCTGAGGAAAGCGCGGTAGTGCTTGAGCAAGAGCCAAAGTTTGGTGAACAAGTCAGCACTGATATAGCTGTTAAAATTTATATTAACTCATATAAATCCGAACAAAGCTCAAACAATAGCTCAACTAGTGATTAAATTATAAAATATTACTTGATTTTTTCGTAACTATATGTTATAATGTATCCAGACTAAAGAAAGGTGAGTGGGGCAACCCGCTCACTTTTGTTTTGAGTAAATGTCTTGACAGGAGATGAAGTAATGGCAAACGTTGCCGACAGAGTTTATTCTCTGATTAAAGAAGCGGTTGACGAACAAGGCGTAACACTTTGGGATGTTCGCTTTTTGAAAGAGGGAGCTTCGTGGTATTTACGTGTTTTTATTGATGGCGAGAACGGTATTACTATTGATGATTGCACAAATGTATCCCACGCGATAGACCCTATTATTGATGAAGCTGACCCTATTGATAAGGCTTATTATCTTGAGGTTTGCTCACCCGGAATTGAGAGGGAACTTACACGTCCTTTTCATTTTGAAAGCGTTATTGGACAAAGGATAAGGGTTAAGCTTTATAAAGCTGTTGACTCTAAAAAAGAATTTAAAGGTATTTTAAAGAGCGCGGATGAAAAACTCTTGCTGGAAACCGAAGAAGGCGAGTTTACATTCGACTTTAAAGAAATTTCAAAAGCAAATACAGAATATACAGATTAATACAGCTTGGAGGAATAATCAAAAATGGCAAAGAAGAAAACTGTGAAAAACGGAATAGACAATTCTGAATTTTTTGAAGCTTTAAGACTTATGGAGGAGGAAAAAGGTATCCCTCAAAAGTATATTGCGGAAAAATTTGCAGAGGCAATTGTGGTGGCTGCGCGTAAAGACTACGGTGGAAACGATATAGTTTCTTGTGTAATAGATCCTGAAAATCAGATTTTCACAGTAACCGCAAGAAAAGAAGTTGTTGACGAGGTAGAAGACAGCTTCACCCAAATTTCAAGAGAAGATGCGGCTACTATTGACCCTAAGTCAGTAGAACTTGGTTTTGTTGAGATTAAGTTAGACCCGAGAAAATTCGGTAGAGTGGTGGCGCAGAATTCTAAAAACAATTTCCGTCAGGGTGTGAGAGAAGCAGAAAGGGGACAGACCTTAGCAGAGTTTCAAAGTCATAACCGAGAGCTTGTTACTGCAGTTGTTCACAAGATTGACCCGAAAACAGGAAATGCAATACTTACAATCGGTCATACAGAGGCTACATTACCTAAGCTTGAGCAGGTTCCCGATGAGATTATTAATGAGGGTGACCATATCAAAGTTTATGTTGTTGACGTTAAGGAAACCGACCGCGGCGCTAAAATAATGCTTTCTCGAACTCATCCGGGTCTTGTTAAGCGTTTATTTGAAACTGAAGTACCTGAGATTTTTGACGGAACAGTTGAGATTAAATCTGTTTCACGTCAGGCGGGAAGCCGAACAAAAATTGCTGTTTGGTCGCCTGACCCCGAAGTTGATGCTATCGGCGCTTGTATCGGACCCAAAGGCGCACGTGTTAACAAGATAGTTGAAGAATTAGCAGGAGAAAAAATCGATATCGTTAAATACAGTGAAAATCCTGTTGAATTTATTACCGAAGCGTTATCACCTGCAAAGGTAGTATCGGTTGAAATTTTAAGCGAAGAGCCAAAGGTTTGCAAGGCAAGTGTTCCTGAAGCACAGTTGTCATTGGCTATTGGCAATAAGGGACAGAATGTTCGTCTTGCTGCAAAGCTTACGGGCTGGAAAATAGATATTCACCCTGAAAGCGGATTTTTTGGTGAATAATTAAGAAATTGCAAAATAAGCAAGGGGAGAAAAACGAATTGGGAACAAAAAAAACACCTATGCGAATGTGTACGGGTTGTCGCGAAATGAAGCCTAAAAAAGAACTTATACGAATAGTGAAAACTGCCGAAAACGGCATTAAGCTTGACTTTACCGGAAAGCTTAATGGCAGAGGGGCATATATTTGTAAAAATAAAGAATGTTTTTTAAAGGCGCATAAATCGAATGCCTTGTCACGTGCTTTCGAAACGAATGTTTCAGAAGATATATATTCCCAACTCGAATCAGAGTTACAAAATGAATAATAAGATTTTAACTCTTTTAGGATTTGCCGCAAAATCAGGCAACTTAAGCTATGGGTTTGAAGCAACAGTAACCTCACTTAAAAGAGGTAAGTCTAAACTTATAATAGCGGCTAGTGATATATCCATAAAAAGTATTAAAGAAATTGCTTTTTTTGCAGAAAAATTCGGTGTGAGGCATATTATACTTGAGAGCATTGACATAAAAGCCGTGTCAGATGCAGTAGGTCGCAAATGCGGAATAATTTCTGTGAATGACAAAGGCTTTGCAAACAGTTGCGTTAATGCGATATTAGGAGGAAATGCTAATGACAAATAAATATAAAATCAGTGATCTTGCTAAAGATTTTAATATGAAGTCCAAGGATTTAACTGCTCTTGTTTCTGAACTTACAGGCAGTGAAAAGAAATCAGGTGCTTCGTTAAATGAACAGGAAATAGGTCTTGTATTTTTAACTCTAACTAAAAACAGCCAAGTAAAATCCTTTGATCAGTATTTTGCAATGGGTGAGGAGTCAAGACAAAAGGCACAGAAAGCCCGTGAGGATGAAAAAAATAAGAAATTAGCTGAACAAGCAGCTATTTTGGCTCAATTACAGGCAGCAGCTGCCGCTCAGAACGGAGAGAAAGTTAAGGAAGAGACTAAGAAAGCTGAGCCTCAAAAGACAGAGAAAAAGGAACAAAAGCCTGCAGAAGCCAAGGAAAAGAAGGTAGAGGTTAAAAAAGAGGAGAAAAAGCCTGAACCTAAAAAGACTGCGACTCAAAAGGTTGAGAAAAAAGAAGAGAAAGATGTTGAGCATAAGCCATCTGACCCGAATCCTTTTACATCTAAGAAAAAGGATAAGAAACCTGGTGTAGCTCCAAACCGCGGTCCTGCCGAAATACGTCACATAGATACAAGAACATCAAATGTAAATATTGATAAATATAACGAGAAGTACGAGAGTATTGCACCTGCTAACTCGATGAAGGATAATTATTCGAGAAAGCAGAAAATTAAGCAGAAATCTCAGGATTACAGGCGACCGCAAGGTGCTAAGCGTGAGACTGAGGCTGATAAGATGCGCCGTATTCAGCTTGAACGCATTAAAAAGACTCCAATAACAGTAACTGTTGGCGATGAAATCACAGTTGGCGAATTGGCTGCCGCTATGAAAAAGACAGCCGCAGAGGTTATTAAAGAACTCTTAAAGCTCGGTATGATGGCTACTGTTAATCAAGTTATCGACTATGATACTGCTGAAATTGTAGTAACTGAGATGGGTGCTAAAATTGAAAGAGCAGTTGTGGTAACCATTGAAGAACAGATTATGGATGATACTGAGGATAATGCTGATAACTTAAAGCCAAGAAGCCCTGTTGTAGTTGTAATGGGACACGTTGACCATGGTAAAACATCTCTTCTTGATGCAATCAGGGATACTGCTGTTACCGATACAGAGGCAGGTGGTATTACTCAGCATATTGGTGCTTACAGGGTAAACTGCAAGGGTAATGAAATTACATTCCTCGATACACCAGGACACGCAGCGTTTACCTCAATGCGTCAGCGAGGCGCTATGGCAACCGATATAGCAGTATTAGTAGTTGCTGCTGATGACGGTATTATGCCACAGACTATTGAGGCTATTAATCACGCCAAAGCCGCAAAAGTACAGATTATTGTTGCAATAAATAAAATGGATAAGCCTGAGGCTAATCCCGACAGAATTATGCAGCAACTTACTGAACATGAGCTTGTTCCTGAGGAATGGGGCGGTGATATAATTTGTGTACCCGTTTCTGCAAAAACACATGACGGTATTGATAATTTGCTTGAAAATATTCTTCTTGTTGCAGAAATGATGGAACTAAAGGCTAATCCTGTCAGACGCGCTAAGGGTATTGTAATAGAAGCACGACTTGATAAGGGCAGAGGTCCGGTAGCATCATTGCTTGTTCAGAACGGAACGCTTAATTCTGGTGATATAATTGTTGCAGGTACATCTGTTGGACGTGTTCGTTTAATGACAAATGAAAACGGATTAGTAGTTAAAACAGCGGGTCCTTCTGTACCTGTTGAAATTACAGGTCTTGCAGAAACTCCCAATGCGGGTGATGTGTTTGATGCTGTTTCCGATGAAAGACTTGCACGTCAGCTTGTTGAGCAGAGAAAGCAAAAGGCTAAGGAAGAAATCTTTAATGCTAAACAAAAGGTAACACTTGATAACCTATTCCAGAACTTGAGTGAGGGTGACCTTAAAGAACTTAATGTTATTGTTAAGGCTGACGTTCAGGGTAGCGTTGAGGCAGTTCGTGAAAATCTTGTTAAGCTTTCGAATGATGAGGTTAAGGTAAGTGTTGTTCACGGCGGTGTAGGTGCTATTAACGAGTCTGATGTAATGTTGGCACAAACCTCAGGGGCTATTATTGTAGGCTTTAATGTACGTCCCGATGCTATTGCAAAGGTTGCTGCTGAACGTGATGGTGTAGATATGCGAATGTATCGTGTAATTTATGACTGTATCGAGGAAATAGAAGCTGCTATGAAGGGTATGCTTGCTCCTAAATACCGTGAAAATCAGATGGCTACAGTTGAAGTTCGTAATGTTTATAAGATTTCGAATGTTGGCACGGTTGCAGGTTGTTACGTTACAAACGGTAAGGTTACACGTGCTTGTCAGATACGTGTTGTGCGTGATGGCATTGTTATCTGTGAGGATAAAATTGACTCTTTACGCAGATTTAAGGATGATGTCAAGGAAGTAGCACAAGGCTATGAATGTGGTATAAGTCTTGAAAAGTTTGCCGATATTAAGGAAGGCGACGTATTCGAAGCCTTTGTTATGGAGGAGTATAGAGATTAATGGCAGGTTATAAAATAAACCGTATAACATCGGATATAAAAATATCTCTTTCTGAGCTTTTGCGAGAGGTAAAGGACCCGAGAGTTAGCAAGCTTTTAAGTATTGTTAAGGTTGACGTTTCGGGCGACCTTTCCTATGCTACTGTTTATGTCAGTGCTATTGAGGGCTTTGAGGCAACCGTAAGCTCGGTTAAGGCGCTAAAGGGAGCGGCTGGCTTTTTGCGACGCGAATTGGGAGCCAGACTTAAGCTTCGTAAAGTGCCTGAGTTAAGATTTATAGCTGATGATTCTATTGAACAAAGTGCCAATATTTCTAAAATTATTGAATCTTTCAAAGAGGATATAGAGGATGAAGAAAACTAAAAATACCGAATGTTTAAGATTAAACCTTAAGCAAACGGCGAAATTTCTCAAAAAAAATGATAATTATATTATTTTGACTCACGCTTCGCCAGACGGTGATACCTTAGGCTCGGCATACGCGCTGGTTTATGCCCTTAATGAAATAGGCAAAAGAGCGTGTGTGTTGTGTCCTGACGTGATACCGAAGAAATATGACTATTTTGCGCGAAAAACAGACCATGTGAATCGCGAAAATGCTGTTGTAATTGCTGTAGATGTTGCAGACGAAAGGCTTTTAGGTGCTTTACAGCAAGAATTTTCTAGTAAGGTAGACCTTTGTATAGACCATCATATTTCAAATACAAAATATGCAAAAAGGCTTTATCTTGATGACAGCGCTGCGGCTACTACAGAATGTATATATGAGCTTATTGTTCAAATGAAGGTAAATATAAATGATATTACTGCAAAGGCTCTTTATACAGGTCTTGCTACTGATACTGGTTGCTTTAAATATTCAAACGTTACTGATAAAACGCACTTAATTGCGGCATCGCTTTATGAATATAATATTGAAGCTGCCGAAATTAACAGACTTATGTTTGACACAAAATCCAAAAAGCTTTTAGAGCTTGAAAAAATGGTTTTGGAAACTGCAGAATATCATTTTAATGATAAATGTATTGTTTTATCTGTTACCGAGGAAATGCAGATTAAGACAGGCTGTAGCGGAACTGATCTTGAGGGAATAGCTATAATTTCTCGCAGTGTTGATGGTGTAACAGCAGGAGTAACCGTTAAGCAGACAGACGATGAAGAATTTAAAGTTTCACTTAGAACATATCCGCCTCTTGATGCGAGTGCTATTTGCAGAAAACTTGGTGGCGGCGGTCATAAAAATGCTGCTGGTGCTACTGTTAACGGAAATTTGGAACAGGTAAAACAGATAGTGCTTGATGCTGTGAAAGAGGCTTTGGAGGTTTAAAATGCAAGGACTTCTTCTGCTTGATAAGTCAGAGGGTGTAACTTCATTTAAGGCGATATCAACGGTCAAAAGGTGCGCAAACGAAAAAAGAGTAGGACATACAGGTACGTTAGATCCAATGGCTACGGGTGTATTACCTGTTTTAATAGGACGAGCTACTGCTTTGTCAGGTCTTATGCTTGATGCCGATAAAAAATATATTGCCACTGTAAAGCTTGGTATTATTACAGATACTGATGATATTACAGGCGAGATTTCATCACAAAATGAAGTTTATGTAACCCAAGAACAGTTAGATGATGCACTTTTACATTTTAAGGGTGTTATTAAGCAAACACCACCTATGTACAGTGCTATTAAAAAGGACGGTGTACGTCTTTATAAACTTGCGCGTGAGGGGAAAACAGTTGATATACCTGAAAGAGAAGTTGAAATATTCGGTATTACTCTTTTATCGGGATTAAACAGTAAAAATGAGTTCAAAATAGAGGCTCACGTGTCAAAGGGTACATATATCCGTTCGCTTGCGCGAGACATAGGTCTATATCTTGGTTGCGGCGCCACACTTTCTGCACTTCGCCGCACCTATGCATCAGGTTTTTCCATAGAAGATTGCATAGAATTATCAAATTTATATGAAAACAATATTAATGATTATTTATTAAGTGAAGAAATGGCTGTTTCCTATCTGCCGTATATTAATGTAACTCAAAAACAGGCAGTTCGGTTTTGTAACGGCGGTCAGCTAAGCTTTGAACGCTTACATTTAACCGATGTGGTAGACGGTGCTCTCTTCAGAATAAAGTTGGGCGATTTGTTTTTAGGCATAGGATTTGCCGATTGTGAAAAACAGCAGATTGGTATTAAATGTATTATTAATTATCCAAAGGGTGAAAATTAATGAAAAACGCCTTGTGTTTAGGTAGCTTTGACGGTATTCACAACGGTCATAGAAAGGTACTTGATGTGCCGTCCTGTTACCGCAGAGTTGTTGTTACCTTTAAGGCGCCCCCAAAATCCGTTTTAAACGGTGAGACTTCGATGCTAATGACTTTAGACCAAAAATGCAATGCGTTAAGGAGTATGGGTATTGAGGAAATTGAAGTATTGGATTTTATGACAGTTAAAGATTTATCTGCTAACGATTTTTTAAGAATGCTTTTAGAAAAATATAATCCCTCACTTATTTCCTGCGGCTTTAATTATCGCTTTGGAAAGGGCGGAGAGGGTGATACAAGCCTTTTAAAAAGTTTTTGCGATAACAACGGTATAAAGTTATTCGTAACAGAACCTGTAAAGGATAATGAAAATATTATTTCCTCTACAATGATAAGAGGTTTGCTGCAAAACGGCGAAATAGAAAAGGCAAATAAATTTTTATATGAGCCGTTTTCTTTTGTTGCAAAGGTAGAACAGGGAGATAAAAGAGGAAGAACAATCGGATTTCCTACTGTTAATCAAAAATATCCTGAAGAACTAGTTAAATTAAAATTCGGTGTATATAAAACAAAAATTAATTTTGAGGGTAATATCTATTCAGGTATAACGAATATTGGTATTAGACCCACCTTTGAATTAAATTATATAATATCAGAAACATATATAAAAAATTTTAACGGTGATTTATACGGAAAAAGTCTTAAAATAACACCACTTAAATTTTTAAGAGAGGAAATAAAATTTTCTTCTCTTGCAGAACTTGAAAAACAAATTAAAACAGATTTAAAAGCGTAAGGAGTAAAAAATGGCTACAAAAAAGAAAGGAAATTCGTCACGCGGCGCTTCACAAAAGAGACAAACCGCTAATATGACTGCAGGTAAAAGACAGCTTATGTCTGTTATTTGGTTTGCGGTTGCAGTATTTTTCCTTTGCATAGTATTTATCAAAGGTCAGAATGTATGGGAGTGGTTGCACAACTTTATATTCGGCATATTCGGTATAACTGCATATTTTTATCCGTTCCTTTTAGGCTTTGTTGCAGTTATGTTTGCTCTTGATAAAATGGGTGGCTCAATAACCGCAAAGGTTATTGAATCGGGAGTGTTAGTGGCTCTTGTAGGCTCTGCAGTTGATGTTTTTTCAAAACATAATGATACGCTAAATTTCTGGGAGCATTTAACAAACGCTTATGTGCAGGGTGCTAACCTTAAAAGCGGCGGATTTTTGGGAGCTCTTATAGGTCAGCCTATTTACTTAGCTTTCGGAAAAACAGGGGCTGCAATAACCATAATTTTGCTGATTTTTGTTTTCTTTATGATAATTACAGGTACTACACTTATTGCTCTTTTCAAAGCACTAGGCAGTCCAGTTAAAAAGATTTCTGAACAGGCAGAAACTGCTTTTCAGGAAAGAATGGAACGCACTGAAAACAGTGGCAAAAAATTAGAAATCATCAAAGGCTTTAATGTAGATATCCCTGTTGATGATATACCGCAAGAGAAACCTAAAAAGAATAAGGATTTGAATGAACAGCAACGCAGAGTAGTTAGTACATATTACGGCGAAAGCGTATCCGAAGTGCCTGAGGGAGCAGATGAAAAGGAAAAGCTAAGTTCAGCTTTGAAGCAATCAGTAAAAGAAGCCGCAGGCGAAAACAAAGAACCGTCAGAGCTTGAAGAAAAGATTGATTTTAAAGAGGAAACAGAGAAATTTACTCAAAAATTAGAAGAGGACGAAAATATTAATTGCAATTATGTTTTTCCGCCTCTTAACCTTTTAAAGTCTATGGATTCATTAAATCCGAATGCGGCGGCAGGTGCTGAGGTCACAGCTGAGCGTCTCGTGGAAACACTAAGAAGCTTTGGTGTTGAAACCCGAATAGTAAACATAAGCCGCGGACCTACAGTAACACGATATGAGTTACAACCTTGTGCAGGTGTTAAAATAAGTAAGATTACAAATCTTGCAGATGATATTGCACTTAATCTTGCTACTGCGGGTGTAAGAATTGAAGCACCTATTCCAAATAAGGCGGCAGTAGGTATCGAAGTGCCTAATAAGTCAAGCGATATAGTAGGCGTGAGAGGTATCTTTGAATCTCCCGAGTTTACTTCTGCTAAAAGCAAGTTAACAGTAGCTTTAGGCAGAGACATCGGAGGTAATGCTGTAGTAGCAGATATTTCCAAAATGCCGCACGGACTTATAGCGGGTGCTACAGGCTCAGGTAAATCGGTATGTATAAATACTATAATTATGAGCATCCTTTATAAAGCAGCACCCGAAGAAGTAAAGCTTTTAATGATAGACCCTAAGGTTGTTGAGCTTGGAATATATAATGGAATACCACATTTACTGGTTCCTGTTGTAACCGACCCAAGAAAAGCTTCCGGAGCTCTTGGTTGGGCAGTAACAGAAATGGAAAAGCGTTATAAAATGTTTGCAGACCGCGGTGTGCGTGACCTTGCAGGCTATAACAGATTTGTTGAGTCTCTTCCCGATGAGGAAAGAGAAGATGTTGAAAAAATGCCTCATATTGTTATAATAATTGACGAGCTTGCAGACCTTATGATGACTGCACCTAATGAGGTTGAAGATTCTATTAACCGTATTGCCGCAAAAGCTAGAGCTGCAGGTATGCATCTCATAATTGCTACACAGAGACCCTCAGTAGACGTTGTCACAGGAGTAATTAAGGCTAATATACCAACACGTATCGCTTTTGCGGTTTCAAGCCAGATAGACAGTAGAACTATTCTTGATTCAGCGGGAGCTGAAAAGCTTCTGGGCAGAGGTGATATGCTCTTTAGCCCTGTAGGCTCTACTAAGCCTAACCGTATTCAAGGTTGTTTTGTAAGTGATGAAGAGGTCGAGGCAGTTGTAGATTATATTAAGGGCGATAGAACTGCCGATTATGACGATAATGTAATGGTAGAAATAGAACGTCAGGCAGCGGTTGAAAAGAAGCAGAAAACAGGACTTATTGAAGACGGTCCTGACGAAGACCCAATGCTTAAAGAAGCGATACAGATTATTGTGGAAAACGGTATGGCTTCAACATCTTTCTTGCAACGCAAACTTAAACTTGGTTATGCGAGAGCAGGTAGAATAATCGATGAAATGGAGCAACGCGGAATAGTAGGGCCTTATGAGGGCTCAAAGCCGCGAAAGGTACTTATAACTAAAGAACAGCTTATGGAAATGGAAGCAGGCGGAGAGGATTAAACTTTGAAAAAGACGGGTAAGAATTCACTTGCAGCTATAATAACTGGTTTGGTTTGTGTTATATTATTTGCGTTTGTTTTCGCGCAAAATGCAGGTATTTTCAGTGAGGAAAGCTTTATTTCCACACCGTCTAAGTTTAATAAATCTGATGATTTTGTTAAAGTTATAGATGTTGGTCAGGGTGATAGTATTCTGATTTACAGTAACGGGTATTCAGCGCTAATCGATACGGGAATATCTGAAAATGATAATAATTTATGCGCGGTACTTGACAGATGTTCTATTGATACTATAGATGTTCTTTTGTTAACCCATCTTGACAGTGACCATACAGGTGGTATTTCGAGAATATGTGAAATATATGGGATTTCAAATCTTATATTACCTGAGCTTTCAGTTGAAAGTGAAGGTCTGCCTGCAGCTGAAATTGCTATTAATAAGGTGGCAGAATCAGGCGGAGAAATTCTTATGGCAAAGCAGGGAATGAATTTTGAAATCGGAGAGTTTAGCGTTACAGTTATAGGCTGTTATACCGATTTAAAGGATGAAAACAGCCGTTCTGTAATCACTATGGCAGAGATAGATGATAAGAAATTTCTGCTTACAGGAGATATGACTGCAAAAACCGAAAAAGAGCTGATACGTGATGGTATAGATTTTAAATGCGATGTATTAAAGGTTGCTCACCACGGTAGTAGTTCTTCTTCAACCGATGATTTTCTAAAAAAAGCAAAACCGCGTTACGCTGCTATATCAGTGGGGAAATATAATAAATACGGACATCCGCATAACAATGTTTTATCCGCTTTGAGTTATTACGGTGCGGAAATTTTTCGTACCGATTCGAGCGGAGATATAACCTTTTTTGTTAAATACGGAAAAATATCTGTGACTACATCAAGTTAAAAGGAGTGACAACTTTATGTGTGGCTTTGTAGGATTTACAAACTACATAAATGATGACGGAACGGTTCTCGAAAAGATGATGAACCGTATTATTCATCGCGGTCCTGACTCGGCAGGAAAATTTGTTGACAACGATGTTGCTTTAGGCTTTAGAAGGCTAAGCATAATCGACCTCGCAGAAGGCGACCAACCGATGTTTAATGAGGATAAAAGCTTAGTGCTTACTTTTAATGGTGAAATATATAATTTTAAGGATTTGCGTGCCGAACTTTTAGAGGCAGGACATACCTTTGCCAACAATTCTGACAGCGAGGTTTTGCTTCACGGTTATGAAGAGTGGGGCGAGGAATTGGTAAAGCGTCTTCGCGGTATGTTTGCATTTGTTATTTTTGACCGCAAGGAAAAATCAATCTTTGCCGCACGCGATATGTTTGGAATTAAGCCTTTTTACTATACGTTTATGGGTAAAAGTTTCATTTTTGGCTCAGAGATAAAATCATTCCTTGACCATCCGGATTTTAATAAGGAATTCAATCACGAGGCATTGGCACATTATCTTTCTTTCCAATATTCGCCAACTGAAGAAACGTTTTTCAAAAATGTGTTCAAGCTTCCGCCTGCTCACTATTTTACATTTAAAAATGGTGAAATGAATAAGGTGCGTTATTGGAAGCCTGATTTTAGCGAAACCGAAGGTGTATTAGAATATTTTGCAGATCTTACAGATGATACAGTGAGAGAGTCGGTTGCGGCTCATAAAATAGCCGATGTTGAGGTTGGCTCATTCCTTTCCTCAGGTATAGACTCAAGTTATATTGCAGAAGCGGCAAATGTTGATAAAACCTTTACCGTAGGATTTGAAAGTCCTGACGGTGATAGGTATAACGAAATTCATTTTGCTAAAGAATTTGCCGATACAATAAAGGTTGAAAATATTTCTAAGGTTATTACACCTGAAGAATATTGGGAAACTTTCCCTAAAATTCAATATCATATGGACGAGCCTTTGGCAGACCCTGCCGCTATTGCCTTGTATTTTGTTAGCAAATTAGCAAGCGAGCATGTTAAGGTTGTAATGTCGGGCGAGGGAGCTGACGAGCTTTTTGGCGGCTATAGAATATATCAGGAGCCTATAACTCTTACAGCTTACGATAAATTACCTTTCAGCATACGCCGTATAATTTCAAAAATTTGCGAGCATTTGCCTCAAAAGCACGGTATAAATTATCTCGTAAGACGCGGCAAAACCATTGAAGAACGTTTTATAGGAAATGCAAATATTTTTTCTCTTAAAGAAAGAAATGCTTTGCTTAAAAACAAAATTGCAAAAAAAGCAGCAGAGCCTAAGGTATTATGCAATAAATTCTACAACGAGGTAAAGGATAAGGATACCGTTACCAAAATGCAATATCTTGATATTAATATGTGGCTTATGGGCGATATTTTGCTTAAAGCTGATAAAACAAGTATGGCAAACTCTTTGGAGCTTCGTGTTCCTTTCCTTGATAAAAAAGTTATGGAATTTGCATCCACAATTCCGCTAAAGTGCAGAGTTAATACCGAAACCACAAAGTTAGCACTTAGGAAAGCCGCAGAAAAGACTTTACCAAGACGTACAGCTACTAAGGATAAATTAGGCTTTCCTGTGCCTATAAGGGTATGGCTTAAAGAGGAACAGTATTACAACAGGGTAAAAGAGGCATTTACTACAGATTATGCAAACGAATTTTTCGATACAGAAAAATTATTGCAGCTGCTCGAAACTCACAGATCAGGCAAAGCTGATGTAAGCCGTAAAATCTGGACAGTTTACACTTTCCTTGTTTGGTATAAACAATTCTTTTAAAATAAATTAAACGGTCATCATTCGATGACCGTTTTTATATTTTTTGAAAATGCAAGTGAAATATGTCGATATAAAAAATATTTTTTCAGTTTATTAATCCACACTAAAGGTAATAATGAATGTGAGAGGTGTGGGTATGTATAACAATAAAGTTGTGATATGCGGGGTTGACACTTCAAAGCTTCCGCTTCTAAAGGAAAAGGACAAGGAAAGACTTTTGCGCGAGGTAAAAGCCGGCAACAAAAATGCGAGGGAGGAGCTAATACAGGGCAATTTACGTTTGGTGCTGAGTGTTATACAAAGGTTTACAGGTAGGGGAGAAAATCTTGATGATTTATTTCAAGTTGGCTGTATAGGTCTTATAAAATCCATAGATAATTTTGATGTTACTCAGCAAGTGCGCTTTTCCACATACGCAGTTCCAATGGTTATAGAGTGTCGAAATCCAAGAAAGGATTTTGAAAGCTATGACCAGAAAAACCGCACTATTACAGGCAATTTCGCAACTATCAGGGGACCAAAATAATACCGAGATTTGCGAGAAACTCAGCGACATTTTAGAGGATATGCCGCTGACCAACTGGACTGACAAAACAATTCGTGACAGAATTGAACAGTTCAGAGAGGACGAGGGACGTTACCCCACGACTACTGATTTTAAGAAAAAAGGTATGCCGCCGCACCCCGTTTTCAAACACAGGTACAATAGAACATTGTCCCAGTGGCTACAGGAAAATTATCCCGTACCCCAAATTACATATGAAGAACGCAAGGAAAAACACACCAATGCATTTGTTGAAGAGTATCTGAGACTTCATCCGTCAAGCAGCGATGATTTTGATCACCGTAGACAAAAAGGTGTAATCAGTTGGAGGGGATTGGCACCCTATTACAATGTTACAAGTTGGCATAATCTTCTAAAGACTCTTGACCTACCCGTTCCGAAACCAAATCCAAAAGAGCGTGTAAAGCAAAAGTTTAAAGTGATAGTTTCCACCGACCTTGATTTTGAAGCGATGGTAACTCCGAAATGGAGGTACTATAAATGAAATATGCAAGATGGATTTTTTTCGGTATCTCTTTCGGATACAATTTCGCTTTAGGGATTTATTTAAAGGATTTTCTTTTGCTCTCTCCCACGTTACAAATATTTTATTTGTTATCGGCTTTGCCAACATTATTTTTGATGGTCGAGATAAAAACAAAAGCAATGAAAACAACGGTTTTTATTTCGCTGGTTCTCATTGCTTGTATAAACTTTGCTTATGCCGTGTATTGCCGCAGAGTATTTTCCATTTTAACAATTATATCGCTTGGTATTGTTCTTATCTATTTTATTGCTTTCGCCAGCACTACTCGCAAAAATAAATTATTGACGAAAATTTATGTATTATTGGTATCTGCAGTAATTACGGTTTTACTTTTCACTGCTTATCTTTTCGTCTACAAACAGAATGATGTTTCTCTTACCAATGGTCAGGCAACCTTGTGGGATTCAAAGACAGTAGAAATTGCTGACGAAATTTGTGCCGACTGCAATACTGATGAAGAAAAGGTAAAAGCAATATATGAATGGATGATACATAATTTTGAGTATGACTATGAATATGAACCGGTTGTCCAGTATTTTAATGTGCACAAAACTCTAATCAATCAAAAAGGTGTTTGTTATGATTTTGCTCATCTGTTCGCCGCCCTCTGCCGAAGTCATAGCATCCCTTGCTATGTTGTTGACGGAACAAAATTTGATGATGTAAACTATCATCATACTTGGAATAGAGTCTACTTTAACGGCTGTTGGTGGAATGTAGACGTCACCCTTGATATAGTTAAAATTCAAAAGCAAGAAAAGCTTTACGGCTTTCTTAATCTTGGTGATAATACTTTTGCTACAGATGAAGTATTTATTATCACACGCATATATTGAATTTTTAAAAATTTCAGCACTTATCTTCGGATAGGTGCTGTTTTTTTATGCGAAAACTTAAAACTTGTATAGTCCTACAAAATTTAAGTATGATTTTTGTTATTTTTTCTAACAAAAATTTATTATGTTATTGTTTTCTTGAAACGAGATATTTACATTCCCTATACATTAGGTGCGCTCAAAATAAAAAAAGGAGATCAAAAATAATGAATAAAATTTATAAAACTAAAAAAAGTGAGGTAAAAACACAATGAAAAAACATATTGTTCTAAAAAATCAGGATGCAGATATTTATTGCTTCTTAAACACGATTCCAAAAGGTGAGCGCAAGGAAATCGTGTCGCGAATTTTAAGCAGTGCTCTTAGGGGCAGGGTATTAACCTTACCTATGGATTTCGTTATTAAATCTTTTGAGGGTGAACATCATATGAAAATTGATATCCCTGATAAGCTAATAGCGAAATGCGAAGAACGGCTCGGGTTTAGTAAGGGCAGGTTTTCTCGTTGCCTTAAAAAAGAGATACGAAGATGTATTAATAAAAATCTTACAATACCAAAGGTTATTCGAATCCCGAAATCAGAGGTTCGTGAGAAAATCAAAGATACGCTTGAATTCATTAACAAAAAAGAAGAGTCCCTTGCGGAACATCCGTAGAAAAATAAAATTATGATTAAAATTATTTTAAAGTCATTGGATGTTCTTGCTCGGGATGTTAGAAACTGTGCAAAAGAAGGAGAATGAAAATGCCGAATACAATTCATTTAATTATTAAAACTGAGGATGCGGATCTTCGTGGTTGGATGGCCTCTTTGCCCCACCGTACCCTTAATAAAACTGTGAACGAAATTCTCTTGGCGGAGAGCAAGAGCGAGATTGCGGCGATTCCATTTGAATTTTCGACAATAGAAAATATTAAACCTTTAAGTTGTGTTATCCGAATTACTGACGAAAAAGTTGCTCGTTTTGTAAGCAACTTGCCGAAAGGCGAAGTAATGGAAAGCGTCAAGAAGATTATCCGAAAGCATATACGCAACAATAAAGAATTGCCACCTACCGAAGTGAGTATACCCGCCGAATTATTGGCGACAAAGATAGAGGAATTTAAAGAGGCATTGATCAAAAATGCGGATTTGTTTGTCGGTGAGCACGATAAAAACAGGAGAATTAAATCTATATGCGGTAAGTTGATAAATGAAATTTTTAATAATATTTTGGATTGTTATAGTTGGGATGATGAAGAAAAGTGCGACTGTATTCTTCAAAATCTTAATATAGAAAAGATTGCCGATATAGAATTTCTTTTGGAGTTCGATAAGATTTTTAAGCTATTGCAACTCGGTATTCCAGATGAAGAATTTGAAACTATAATAACTCGAATGAAAGAAAAGGAGAAAGAATATGAGTGAAAATTATAATGAAACCCCACAAATGAACGAAGGTAACTTTGACGATATAAAAAAACTGATGAAGCCGATGCATTGGCTGGCTTTTGAGGTTATAGTTTCTCAAGGTATATCCGAAGAAAAGGAAGCAAAGCAAGCTATTATTGATAAAATAATTTTGGAGTTGAAGGACATAGTAAGCGATGATGCGGCGTGGCGCTATATAAAGCATTTAGTGACTTTACGTTTGTTTGAAGTAAAAAGAGTAGATACCGGCTACCGTCAGTTTAATGTCCTTGTGATAACCGAAATCGGTCGTATACTTTATATGTTGCATTTCAGAAAAAAAGTTCCTATATCTGAGGTGGATATGATTATAAAAGAACATGCAAGTCTGCAACACGGATATATGATAAAGGATGTCTCTATACTTATAAAGCAATTGGAATTTTATAATTCTGTAACAACAGGCCGCAGAGATAACTTTATAAAGCTTGAAAACGGTCGTTCTGTTATACCCGATATTATTGCAACTTTTTCAGATGAAACAGACTATTTTGAGGTTGAGTGCGGCAACCACAAGCAAATAGACTTTAACGATAAATGCTCAAAATTAGCCACTATAACAGATAGAATTATTTTTATTGGTCGAAGCTTTGAAGCGATTACAAATATACTAAAGCCGCAAATTGA
>JAZNJT010000063.1:0-23874 GCA_045578145.1 Acutalibacteraceae bacterium | reverse complement strand
GAATATCAAGGTAAAAAAACATATAAATGTAGCGATAAATTTGAAGTTACTAAATTTGTTGTTGAAAACAAAAAAATAATAGGTATTGCAATATGGAATAGAAGTTATAAAGGAGATAATAAAAACGGTAAAAGGGTGTTTGTATGGCAACCGAGTTAAATTTCGATTTTAATTCAATATCCTCATTCAACTTTCATATGCCTACACTTCTCAACTTTATATCGCAACTCAAAGAGGGCGAATATACATTAAAAGTTGAAAAGAAGAAAAAGCGCCGCAGTCTTAACGCTAATTCTTATCTTTGGGAAATGTGCAACCAGTTGGCTATTGAGCTTAGTAAAGACGGTGTAATACATACAAAAGAGCAAATATACCGTGATGCAATCAAGCGTTGCGGTATATATAAGGAATTTTCAGGACTTTCCGCAAAAGATGCAGAAACCTTAAGACACGCGTGGGAAATGCTCGGCACAGGCTGGGTAACTGAACAGGTAGACTATATGCCTGACAGCGAAAACGTTATAGTGCGCTGTTATTACGGCAGCAGTCAATATAACACTAAGCAGATGTCACGGATAATTAATTACATTGTCGAAGAGTGTAATGAGCAAGGCATAGATACTATGTCAGCACAGGAAAGGAGCTTACTTTTAGAGCAATGGGGAAAATAGAATTTTGCATTATGCCTGAAAGTGAGTTTTATTCCACCGTAAGACAGGACGGCTTACATAGACATGAAGTGTTTTACGGCACTAACAGACAGAAATCTATACAGTATGGATTAATAGTATTCCTTACCCCTGAAATGCATAATATGAGCGATTATGGGGTGCATTTTAACAGCGAGTTCAATCTGATGCTCCGACAGATAGGGCAAAAGGCTGCTATGGAATATTACGGTTGGAGTATAGACGAATTCAGAGAAATATTCGGAGCAAATTATTTATAAGGAGTTTTAACGATGTTTAACTTAGTTGTACTTACAGGGCGCTTAACTGTAGACCCTGAGCTTAAAACCACACCAAGCGGTGTTTCAGTAACTACATTTTCAATAGCTGTAGACAGGCCTTACCGCAAGGATAAGGAACAAGATACGGATTTTATAACCATCGTAGCTTGGAGACAGACAGCCGAATTTATAACTCATTACTTTACTAAGGGTAGCCTTATCGGAATAGAAGGCAGTATACAAACAAGAAGATATCAGGATAAAAATGGTAACAACAGGACAGCCTTTGAGGTTGTAGCTAATAATGCGCAGTTTGTAATGCCAAAATCAGCCGCTGAGCGCGCTTTCAACCAAGATGTAGGTAACAATGTTCCTGAATCTGACGATTTGCCTGAAAGCAATTCAGAGGGTTTTCAGGATATGGGCGATGTATCCGATGACGATTTGCCGTTTTAGAGGTGAATAATGAATGGTTGGATTAAGCTGTACCGCACCCTTGCAAACCATTGGCTTTGGGACGAAAAACCGTATACAAAATTACAGGCTTGGATAGATTTGTTATTTATGGCAAGCTACACCGAAAAAAAGATTTTAAGAGGAAATAACCTTGAAATTCAACAAATCGGTGATGTGTTTACGTCCGAAAAGAAGCTGATGGAGCGTTGGGGTTGGGGAAAAGAAAAATTGAAGGGTTTTTTAAGAAATCTGCAAGAGGACAGTATGATTACCATACCAAAAGCAGACCGAAACGGAACCGTCATAAACATAGTTAATTACTGCATTTATCAAGACCCGCAGGGTGAATGGCAGACCGAAAACCCGACCGAAAACAGACCGATAGCAGACCAATCGCAGACCGATAGCAGACCGAAACCCGACACAACTAAGAAATTAAATAATATTAATAATATAAATAATAATATTATATCATCATCGTCTCTCTTACGCGCACACGCACGCACGCGCGAGGAAATTACCGATGAGGACGATTACATAGCTTTTGAACAACTCAAAAAGCTACCGTTAGAGGCGCAGTTAAAATTTGAAGATGCCGCAGAAGAATTGGTAGAAAAATATTTTAACCGTGAATGTACAGCCCACGATAAGGCAACTATATATTTTCTGATTGAAGGTCTTGGGGTTAACCCTCAAATGACAGACAGTGATATACAGCTTTTGGAAACAGCGTTTAATATCGCCTATTATGCCGATTCGGTGAATTACGGATACATTGAAGGAATATTTAAAAACTGGATGTTTCGCGGGATAAGGACTATGTCTGATTACCGAAACCACGAAATACAAAGAGAACAAGAAAAGCGAGGTTAGATAAATGCTATCAAAACAATGTCAGCGGATAATTGATTTTATAAAAGTCGAAGGCAGCATAACTGCGGCGGAAGCCAAGGACCATTTAGGGATTATGAATTTTTCTGCTCGCCTTTCAGAGCTTAAGGAGCAGGGTTATGTTTTTGAGATGAAACGTGAAAAAGGATTAAACCGTTTCAATGAAAAAACTTGTTACGGAAGGTATAGGTTAAAGCAATGATAAAATTCACAATACCTTTACCGCCGATAACAAAGAAGAATCATCAGCAAATAGTAAGACCCAATGGGCTTAACAGACCTATCGTGATACCGAGTAAGCAGTATACGCAATACGAAAAGGACGCGAGTATGTTTATTCCGAAAGATAAATTCATTTCTGTTCCTGTAAACGTGAAATGCATTTTCTATATGCCTACAAAACGTAAATGCGACCTTACAAACCTGCTTGAAGCGATAGATGACATTATGGTACGTTGCGGACTGCTTGCCGATGATAACTATACGATAATACATAGTCACGATGGAAGCAGAGTTATGTATTGCAGGGAAAGACCGCGAACAGAGGTTGAAATAAATGAAATTGTCTGAGGTAAAAGCAAATATGCACAAGCAGGTCCGCTATGATGGAAGCATTTACAAGCTCACGCACTGTGTTATGAGCTTTAACGAGATAACTCGCAAATTTGGTTATAGTGCAATACTGCTCGACAGAAATAATAATAGCACGGCTCAAGTACCGTTGGAGAAAGTAGAATTGATATGAATAACAAATGCCTAATATGCGGTGCGCCTTGCAAAAGCAAATATTGCAAGGGTTGCGCCAAGAAAGCGTACATACAGAAAACAAAAGAAAACCGATTAAAGAAAAGTACGCGTTTTATGGGTTGTAATGAGGACTGTTTCAACTGTCCGTATCCTGATTGCAGGAAGCCTGCGCATAAGATGAAGACCGATAAAGCACTTACTGAAGCTTTAGCAATGATATGAAAGTGAGGAAAAAGAAATGAAATTAAAAAACATACGGGTTATTATAAAACGGCCAAAGGAACAACCGTTTATGACGGTTATAGAAAATGATTTAAAGAGGCTTCAGTCTATAGTAGGAGGATATATTGAAACTGTTACCATTGCAGAAGACTTGGTTATTATTTGCAATGAAGAAAGAAAATTAAAGGATATGCCTGAAAACTGTAATATTTGCGGTGTTGATTTTGTAGGACCAATTATTTTCGTTGGGGTTGCAAAGGAAGAATTTGCAAATATCCCAATAACCTACAGTAAATTCAGAGATTTGTTTAAAAATTTATACGAAGAATAGGAGAACCGCATAATGACTGACGAAAAATACGAAAAGCTTTGCGAGCGGTTTTGTGATGGATACTGCAAATTTCCGTATATATGCAAAACTGAGGAAGATTTAGAATCGAAGTGTGAGAGCTGTCCGATTTGTGAAATGGCGGAGGAAATAGAGAGACTTGAGGGCAAGCAGGATGCAGAGTAAATATATATTCCCTGTGCTGTTAATTATTTTAGACGTGGGAGCGGCTGTAGTATACGCTGTAAATAAAGATTACAAAATGACAGTATATTGGTTAGCCGCCGCCGTGCTTAATATTACAGTTACGTTTTAGAGGTGGAAAAATGATTACATACGATATTTTAATTTTATCAATACTTTTAGCCTTAATAGTCGGTATGTGGATAGGTGTATATATCATAGGCTCTATAAATCGAGAATTAATAGAAAAGCATACACCAAAAGAGCCGACAAAATATAGAGCTGAAATTGACGAAGAAACGAAAGGCTATGATACGGACTTTTACGAATGTCCTAACTGTAAAGGGTTGTTAGTTAATCAATACGAATACTGTCACAAATGCGGACAGGCATTAGATTGGGGGAATAGTGAATGAAAAAAACATATTCAAAAGAAGAAGTGGAATCTGATTATGACAAAGGCTATTCGATTGATGGAATTGCTGAGAGATATAGAAAAAGTCAAGAAATCGATTTTGAAAATAAAATGTCACATAAGAAAGCCTATGAAACCGTATGCTCGATAATTTACGAGTTAATTATGGAACGTGGCTCGATTGTGAAAAAGGAGTGAGGGGAAATGAAATCAGTTTTAATAAGCATACAACCTTATTGGGTTTTCTTAATCATAGCAAAAGCAATGGGTTGGAATATCAACAAAGAAAAAACGGTTGAGGTAAGAAAAAACTACCCAAAAGACGAAAATTGGAATAAAACCGCAAAAATATATTGCAGTAAAGATAAAAAGTCTTTTGAAAGAATACCGAAAGAATATCAGCCTTTTATGAAACAATTTTTAGGCAAAGTCATAGGTGAGTTTGTTTGTGACAAAATAACAACCGCCGAATATGGAAACTATGTAACAACTTTTTCAGAAAATGCACAACTTACCGCTTATGATTTAATGGGTTATGCAAGAGGGAAAACATTATATGGTTGGCACATATCAAACCTTGTAATCTATGACAAGCCGAAAGAGTTGAGCGAATTTAAGACCTTTTGCAAAAGTTACTATGACGGCAATTTATGTGATGATTGTGAGTGTTTTATAAATGGCGATTGTTATGAATATGACGAAAGCGATTGTGGTTGTGATGGTTTAAAACCTATTAAAAGACCGCCGCAAAGTTGGTGCTATATTGAAAGCGAGAGTGATACCAAATGACCGATAGAGATAGGCTGATAGAGTTATTAAACAAAGAGGAAGCAGAACGAGAATTACGAAAGAGAAGTGAAGATAATGCGTGAGATATTGTTCAGAGGTCAGACCGATAAAGGTGAATGGGTGCAGGGTGATTTGTTTCAAGTTTTTGATGATGGATTTTTTATTCACGATAGAAGATGCCATTCTGTGAAAGTTATTCCTGAAACCATAGGACAATACACAGGCTTAACCGACAAGAACGGCACAAAGATTTTTGAGGGGGATATTGTAGATATTCTTACCGAAAATGAAGAAATAGGAGTTGTTGCTTATAATGACGGCGGCTTTCTTGTTGAGGCAGACAGTTTTTGTGTTACTTTTCAAGACAATATTAACGGTACAGATGTAGAAATTATCGGCAACATACACGATAACCCCGAGTTGTTAAAGGAGTGTGAGGGGAAATGTTATCACGATTAGCAAGTGATATGAGATATACAATGCAAATGATGCGAGATATAGAACGTCTGCAAAGTCAAGGTTGTGTATTCTATCAACCCAAACGAAAGCACCCTAAAAAGCAAAGAAGAAAGAATAAAAAGAGGTGACCAAAATGCCCGATAAAAAACTAACCGATAGCGAGATTATAAAGGCTTGGGAGTGTTGTATGGACGAAATGGGGTGTACAAAAGGTTGTCCTTGCTTTAACCCAAAAGCAAAAGGTTCTCATTGTACAGTTGCTAAAAAACTTGAACTTGAAAAATTAACCCTTGACCTAATCAACCGCCTACAAGCAGAGAATGAGGAACTGAAAAGAGAAATAGAAAACTTGGAAAGTGTGCAAGAAATATCACCCGAAGCAAAACACTTTGTAGATACAAAAGCCGATAAAGTGATTTCACTTTTAAATGAAGTAATCAAATCGCAAGAGCAAATCAAAGCCGAAGCATACAAAGAGTTTGCGGAGAGGTTGTGCGAGGATAGGATATCTAATGACCCTGTTGTTATAGCGGCAAAGTGCCTCTTAAAAGAATTGGTGGGTGAGGACGGTTGAGTGCAAAATGCAAAGCGCAAAACGCAAAATCAAGGAGAATTGAAAATGTTGCGGAGTAAGGAATTGTTTGTCAAATCTTGTAAGCGGTGTGAAAAGACTTTTAGGACAGATGATGATAGTATTAAAGAATGCCCTAAAGGAATATAGGGATAAGCACAAAGATAAGGCTAAGGAATATCGGGAGCAGTACAAAGCAAATAAAAAATTCCACCGAGTTTCGCCTGATACCGTTCCCATCAGAGAGCTTACGGCTATTATAGAAAAATACAATACACAGCACGGCACCCATTATACATACGGTCAGTTTGTGAGTTTGGTGCATAACAAAAAGATTGAATTGTGAGGTGATGGGGATGAATTGGAGAGCGGAAGCGAGAAAGGATTTACAATCTTATCTGCAACGTAAAGCGTCTGTTCAGAATATAAAAGAAAAGATAAAAATATTAGAGGAGCAGATGGTATCGCTTAAAGGTGTTGCCGCCGACGAGCCTGTGATGGGTGGCATGTCTAAACAAGAGGAGAGGTTGTTAGATAATATCACCGAGCGAGAACGTCTCAGCTTTAGTTTAAAAATTGCCGAGGAGCTGATTAAACTTACAGAACAGGGACTTACAACTTTAGATGACCGAGAGCGGCAGGTGCTTGAAGGCTTTTATATGCAAAGAACGGATAATCACATAGAAAAGCTTTGTGATAAGATGCATATTGAGAAAACTCGGCTTTATGAAATTAAAGATAATGCTCTTAAAAAGTTTACAATAGCTATGTATGGAACAGTTGAAATTTAAAAGAGCGGAAAAAGAGCGGAAGATTTTTCTAAAAAAGTGTGTTAAAATGTTAATGTGAAAACTTGGGTAAGCGGAGTAATCCTCCGAACTGCTCAAGTTTTTATTTTGTGCCGAAAAAGCGGTGTAGGTGGGACGGCGGGAAAAATAATTCGAAATGCGGAATTCGTAATTAGGAATTGTTAAAAATTATTCGCGTGTGTGCGCGTATGCACGTGCGCGAAAAATCTTATATAAAAGGCTGGTGAGAAAATGTTGACAAAAGTGAACACTTTAAAGGATTTATATCCAAGCTTAAAACCTAAACAAAGGCAAGTAGCAGAGGCACTTGTGGACCCTGAGGACACAAGGAGTGTTTCTGAACTGTGTAAAGATTTTGAAATTTCGAGAACAACGTTCTATAATTGGCAGCACAATTCGGATTTTGTGGGGTATGTTGATTGCCTTATTGATAACTACACCTCAAGCATTGTTCCTAAAGCTTGGAAAGAGATAGGCAAGAAGGTGGAGCGCGGTGAAATGGAAGCTATCAGAATGCTTTTAGAGGTTAAAGGCAAGCTTCAGAGCAATTCACAGTTCAACAATAACGTTGTTATATTCACCGGTGAGGATGAAATTCCAAAATGAAAAAAAGACACTTACCCGATATAATCGGCGCGGGTTACGGTGAATACTGGAATGATACGAGCCGTTACCGTGTATTAAAGGGTGGTAAGGGCTCTAAAAAATCTGCTACAACGGCGCTTAATTTTATATACCGACTGATGAAGTATTCACAAAGTAATTTGCTTGTTGTAAGACGTGTTATGAATACACACAGAGACAGTACATTCGCGCAGCTTAAATGGGCCCAAGAGAAGCTTGGTGTGAGCCATTTATGGAGAAATAATGTTAATCCGATGGAAATGACCTTTATTCCTTCAGGTCAAAAGATATTATTCAGAGGCTTTGATGATGTTCTGAAGCTTGCATCCACAACAGTTTCATTTGGATATTTGAACTTTGTTTGGATAGAAGAAGCTTTTGAAATAGAAAACGAGGCAGATTTTGATAAGCTTGACCTTTCAATGCCTCGAGGTAACGTGCCTGAGCATTTGTTTAAGCAGACAACACTAACCTTTAACCCGTGGAGTGAAAGGCATTGGCTGAAATCAAGATTTTTTGATAAAGAGGCTGATAATGTTTCTACATACAGCACCAACTACCTATGTAATGAGTTTTTAGACGAAACAGACAGGCTTGTATTTGAACGTATGAAAGAAACAAATCCGCGCAAATATGATGTTGCAGGTCTTGGAAATTGGGGTATTGCAGAGGGTCTTGTGTTTGAAAATTGGCACGTGCAGGACTTCAATGTATCGAAGCTTGGAGCGGAAAACAAAACCGAATGGCAGTTCCGTCATTTCTTTGGACTTGATTACGGTTACACGAATGACCCTACGGCATTTGTTGCTTTTGCGGTTAATCCTATTGAAAAAGTGCTTTATATTTACGATGAGCATTATGAAACTAAAATGCTCAACTCTGATATAGCAGAAATGATAAAGCAAAAAGGCTTTGCTAAAGAGCGCATCAGAGCGGACTGCGCAGAGCCAAAGAGTAATGACGATCTGCGAAGAATGGGAATCGGCAGAATATTGCCCTCTGTTAAAGGCAAGGACAGTGTTATAAACGGTATCACAAAGCTTCAGGAATATAAAATGTTTGTTTTGCCCTCCTGTAAAAATATGATTGCGGAGCTTTCAAGCTATTGTTGGAAAAAGGACAGACAGACCGAAAAACCGCTTAATATGCCCGAAGATACCAACAACCATCTGTGCGATGCTCTGAGATATGCTTTTGAGGATGTTAAATTCTTTAAGCCGAGTGACCCTGCGATTAAGAATAAATATAATCCCGAAACAAAATATAATCTTTCAAGTGAAGATTTTAACGGTAATTGGGGGTGAGAACGTGATAATTACAATTTTAATATTGCTTACCTTATGGCTGATGATATGCGCTGTGTGCGGTTTCATCGGCTTTTTTATTGGATTAAGGAAAAGACCTAAGCTAATACCAAAACCGCCGCCTAAGCCTCTCACAGAGGAACAGGAGAGGCAAGTAAAGTTGTTAGCCCGTGAAATCGATAACTTTTACCGATACGACGGAACAAAACAAGATGATTTCAACGCATAAGCGTGGAATAAAATAACCGCCTTCACCATAGGCGAAAAGAAAAGGAGATTATGATATGAGCGAAGAATTATTAGCTCAGAACACGGAAACTGAGGACACCATACCTGAGGAGCCGGAGACACAACAGGAAGTAGATTTGGGAGCGGAAACTGAAACCGCACCACAGGACAGTGAAAACCCCGATGAAGCAGCCGCACGTGATGCCGAAAACAGTGACGGTATCGAAACACAGGCAGATGAAGCGCCGTTTCTTGAAATTCAGTACAACCACGAAAAAAGAGGACTTTCAAGAGAGGAAGCTGCCGCACTTGCTCAAAAGGGTATTCATTATGAAAGTGCTTATGGGACCATAGAGCGAGTTGCTACTCTTAAAGGACAGACGGTTGAGGAGTTTCTTAATGGAATTGAAACCGCGCAGGATGAGGCTTACAGACAGGAGCTTATTTCAAAGTTTGGTGAGGACAATGAAGTTATTGACAGTCTAATGGAGCTTTATCAGAGTAAGAAACAGCAAACCCTTGATGGCGCTAAGGCAAAAAAGCAACAGGAAACCGAAGAGGCTAAACAGAACGAAAACAAACGTTTGGCTGATGAGTTTATTGCTATGAAAAAGGATTTCCCTGAGCTTTCCGATTTTGCAAGTCTGCCTACAGCTGTAAAGAAGGCGGCAAGTGACGGAATGTCGTTGTCGCACGCATATCTTTTGTATATGCACAAAGAAAATCAAAAAATAGCCGCTGCTAAGCAAAGTGCTGAGGATGCGGCGAAGAAATCAACCGGGTCTATAGCAAGTAGTGAAACAACCGATTTCGTCGGTGATGCTTTCTTGCGAGGAATAACCGGAAAAAATTAATTAAGGAGAAATTTTAAATGGCTATTAATACTATTTTAAATGCTGAAAAATATTCTGATGCGTTAGACCAGGTGTTTGTCAGCAAATCAGCAACATCATTTTTTAAAGACAATGCGCTTAGAACAAAATTTGTTGGAGCTAAAACTGTTATAATCCCTGATATTGATTTTGCAGGTCTTGTGGATTATGACCGTGACACAGGATTCGCAAGAGGAGCTTTCACTGTTGCAAACACACCTTACACAATGGAAATGGACCGTGCGCGCTCCATTATGATTGACCGTGAGGATATGGACGAAACAGGCATCGCTAATCTTGCAGGAAAGGTTCTTGGCGAATATGTTCGCACAAAGGTTGTTCCCGAATGTGATGCATATGTGATTTCTAAGATATTTGCTTATGCTACAACTGAAAATAACACAACCGCTTATACAGAAGGCGAGGAACTTTCACAGCTTACAACCGCAATCAATGCTGTGCGCAAGGTTGTGGGTTATGATGAGGAATTGGTTGCGTTTGTGGAGAGCGATTATTACGCAGCACTCGAAAACTCACCTGAGATTTCACGTCATATCACTATTTCTGACTTTAAGAAGGGTGAAATTAATCTTAAGGTTAAATCTATTAACGGTGTAGCGCTTATTCCTGTTGTTCCTGAGAGAATGAAGAGTGCGTATACATTCGTTAAAGACGGTGAAGCAGCAGAGGGAGGCTTTACTGCTACTGAAGCTTCAAAGAATATTCGCCTTATTGTTATGCCTAAAACAGGCGCGCACCTCGTTCAAAAGAGCGAAAAGATGCGTATATTCACTCCCGAACAGAATTTAGATGCAGATGCATATAAGTTTGATTATCGCATTTATTACGATGTATTCGTAAAGAAGAGCGGTACCAAGGCTATTCAGGCGGTTTATTCTGAATAGTTAAATCAAGGGGAGGTTTTGTATCTCCTCTTTGATATCAAATTCTAGGAGGAACGAAATGTTTACACTGGTTAACAAATGGGGAAACGTTTATAAAAACGTTAATACCGAGCGGGAAAAAGGCGAACTTATCAAGCAGGGCTACAGAGAAGAAAAAGATGAAATTTCGTTTGATAAAATGAAAGTAGAACAGCTTGACGAGTATGCTAAAGAGCACAACATTGATTTATCAGACTGTAAAAATAAAGCAGAGAAACTAGAGAGAATCAAGAGTTTTGTTGCAGAATAATAACAAAAAGAAAAGTCCTCGTTATTCGGGGACTTTTCTGTTATTTTCAGAGGTGATATAAAATGTCGATTAATTTAAAAGTAAAAACCGCGCCAAAGGCTGTTTTTGATGAATACAAGATAGGAAATGAATATAAGTCGAGCATAGGTAAGCACGGCATATATGAGCAGTCGGCTATGAATGAGCGGTTCTATATAGGCGACCAATGGTACGGGGCGAGGTGTGGAAATGAAAGACCGCTTGTGCGCCGTAACATAATTAAGCGAATAGGTGAGCAGAAGCTGTCTTCCATTTGCACAGCACCTATAGCAGTGGATTACAGCGCTGAGGGTATACCGAATAATAGTTCTATAGTTAAGGAAAAGCAAGAGGTTAGCGAGGCAATACTAAGTCACGGCGGAGATTTTGCGGGTAATACCGAGCCTTCCGAAATAGCTTTTATGACAGAAGTATTGTCTAAGTATTGGCGAATTACAGCTGAGAGGGTTAAGTTTGATACTAAAAAAGAACAACTGCTTAGGAATAGTTATATTTCGGGCACAGGAATCGCTTATACATACTGGAATGAGCTTATCGAAACAGGCTTATTTGCCGATGAGGGCAAAAGCCAAGCAATTAAGGGTGACATTGATTTTGAAATAATAGACGTTGAAAACGTGGTTTTCGGTGAGCCTAATAATGAGGATATTCAAAGTCAGCCATATATTATAATCTCACAGCGTATCGAGTGCGATGCAGTGCGAAGAGAAGCGCACAGAAACGGTATCTCTAAAGAGGAAATAGCAGAGATTAAGCCTGATGGCGCAGGATATTACGATTTAAATGCCGGTACACGCGGGGAACAGGAGCCGACAGACAGCAGACGAATTACTGTGCTTACAAAGTTTTGGAAGCAGTGGGACAAGACCGGCAAAAATTACAGTGTTATGTGTGAGCGTGTTACCGAAAAAGCACACGTGAGAAAGCCCTGGAATATTGGAACACGTCTTTATCCGTTTGCAAAAATGTGTTGGTTGCCGCGTTTCTCCTGTGCTTACGGTGACAGTGAAATTACATATATGATTCCAAACCAAATAGCAATAAACAGAGCTTTATCGGCTGAGGTGTGGAGCATTATGACAACAGGTATGCCTATAACCGTTGTAAATGGCGATATCGTTACAGAGCCGCTTAGCAATACACCGGGGCAGATTCTAAAGGTATTCGGCGGAACAGAGGACGTTGTAGGAGCAATAAGGCACGTGCAACCGCCTACGTTTAGTAATCAGCTTATAGGCGCTATAGATAATCTTGCCAACAATACTTTATCTGATGCAGGCGCTAACGATGCGGCGCTTGGTAATTTGAGACCTGACAATGCGGCGGCGATTATACAGCTTCGAGAAGCGGCGCTACAGCCGATGCAGTTAATACAAAACCGTTTTTACAGCTGTATAGAGGATATCGCTCGTATATGGGCGGATTTTTGGGTGCACAATTATGGCGACAGACAGATTAAGTATGAAAACAAGGACGGTACCTATTATGTGCCATTCCACGCATCACGTTATGACAAGTTACTGCTTAATGCACGTATTGATGTTGGCTCAAGTCCTATTTGGGATGTATCATCTACTATTGCAATGCTTGATAATATGCTTGTAAAAGAACTTTTAAATAAACAACAGTATCTCGAAAGAATACCTGCAGGAATTATTCCTGACATTACAGGACTTATTGAAGATACAAAGGCAGAAATGCAAGCTTTACAAGCTCCGCAGGGTGACGATATGATGTCACTTTTACAGCAACAGCACCCTGAACTCGTTGCACGTTTACAGAGCTTACCGCCCCAGCAACAGCAAGAGGTATTAGCGCGTGTTTTAGGTAATGGACAAACTAATCCGCAGGAGGTTGAAGAAGTATGACAGGCAGTGAAATGTTAAATAAAGGTTTACAGCTGTTAGGTTACAGTGACAGCAACGGTAATGCTCACATCACACAGCTTACAAGAAACAGAGCATTGCCGACAATTAACCTTATATATGCGGAATTATCGAGAAATTGCGGGGTAGAAAATACTCCGCTTAATTCTTTAAGTGAAGAAATTAATTTGCCCGACAGGGTTTTAAATGAGATTATGCCCTGCGGAGTAGCAATGTATGTAGCTAATGCCGAGGGCGATGTTAATGCGCAGGCTTTTTGGGCAAGAGAATACAACGCAAAAAGGGCAACTCTTACAAGGGTTGAAAACTTTAAAGATACATTACCTAATGTTTGGGGGTAAACAAAATGTCACGACATACTGTTATGAATTACAGAGCACCGAATACCGTTAGAATACCTGACCTTATGGGTGGTATTAACACAAGAGAAGCTCTTAGTATGATAAATGATAACCAACTCACAGATAGTCTTAATATGTGGTGGTATGACGGCGCGCTTAAAACACGGCCAGGTATTAACAAGATAGGCTCTGTAGTTACAGAAGCGTTCAATGAGCGGATAGAGCCAAGACTTACGGATGTATATATTTGTGGAGAGCGATTGTTTTATTATTCAATACAGGGTTTAAGAGACACAGAAGAAGGTTTAGTGGATTTTTGGGAGACAAGTTTTTGGTTATTGGGTAAAAGCGAATTTAAGAAACTCCCGTTTATTAGCTACAAGACGATTAATTTTGTTTGTCAGAAAAATAATACGGTTTATGCTTTTACCGATTCGGGCGAGATTTGGAAATTAAAATTTGTAACAGGAACAACGGAAATAGAAAACGAATGGGAAAGAGCAACTGAAAAAGATTATTATGTTCCTTTAGTTATGGGGGACTGCAAATTTATTGAGAATGGCGGAATGAATCCTACAAGAACGGAAGTGATTGCTAACGGTGTTATGTATGAGGGATACAATATTTTAGGGGATTACTATAAAATGGAGTATTCTATGTACAACCCACTATATAAAAATGTAGATACGGACCATCATGGGCCTTGGCATTATGCTTACTATGGTTTGTTAAATAATGTTTTTGAAAATAACAAATATGTGGGAATGAATATCGAAGCCACAATTACTTTAAGCGATGGTACTAGTGAAACTCTTAAAGTAGAAATAACCGAACATTCACCAGATGAAGCAGACCCAAAGGATATAGGACCAATTAATAATGGAAAAAGATTAATGGTTACAGGTACAACGATACACTTTTGTGATACTAACGGGAATAATATTGAAGTTTTTGAGGGCTATTATCCTGATAATAATCTTGTTATAAAAGCGCCATATATTCCTGATAACCGTGATGAAATGCAAAAAAAGGTTTTTAATATGACACAAAGCACTTGGTTTGGCGGTGCATCGGCAGGTCTTAAGGGCGGTACACGTTTATTTCTTTGCGGCAATAAGAACGAAAAGGAAAAGGCGCTTGTTATGTGGTCTGGTCTTAATGAACCGTTATATTTTTCTGAAAATACATATTTCTATGTAGGAGATACCAC
The DNA here is from genome assembly GCA_045578145.1 of Acutalibacteraceae bacterium. GTDB lineage: Bacteria > Bacillota > Clostridia > Oscillospirales > Acutalibacteraceae > UBA737. Next base: position 9,357 of record JAZNJT010000063.1, on the reverse strand, counting down.
ACAGGCGGTGACAGGCTTTGGCAAACAGTCAGATATGCTTGTTATTTTCAAAGAGCGTGGCGCAGGAACATTTTATACAAAGTATGTGAAAAATGACAGTATAACGGCAAGTGATTTAATAAATCAGGCTGTTATTGATTATTCTTCATCTGCTGTGTATTTTCCTTTAACACAAATACACGATACAATAGGCTGTGATATTCCAAGTTCTATTCAGCTCTGCCGTAACAGGCTTGTATGGGCAAACAGTGACGGCAAGGTGTATACCCTTGTAAGCAATAATCAGTATAGTGAAAGAAACGTTTATTGTGTTTCGGATATGATAGGTAATAAATTAAAACAAAGATTTATTGATTTAAAAGATTTAAATAATGTCTTTTCTGCTGACTGGGAAGGGCATTATTTATTATTTATAAATAGCAGTGTGTTTGTTATGGATTATGAAAGTTACGGTTATGTGTATGCAGGCTCTCACACTAAGACTGAAGATGCACAGAAGAAAATACCTTGGTGGTATTGGGAGTTTAAAGATGATAGAAACAGGGTGCGCGCGGCAGTTAATGTTTATAATGAATTATTCATTGTTTCATATCCTGAAGAGCCAAACGGACGTTTTGCAGAGTTTGAAATAGATAATTTAGATACAAGCTTAGATGCCGATAATTACAAGCCGATACACTCTATGCTTCAGACTAAGTTGTTTGATTTTTCTATGCCAGCATACAAAAAGAACGTGCAAAGGGTTAATTTGTCACTTGGCAACAATGGAGGAGAGCCTATTAGAGTAGAGTTTATTACCGAGTACGGCTCTGAAGAACAGGAAATAATTGTTGACGGCGAACAGACAGAGGCTCGCACAGCAGGATATATCACAAATAGAGCAGTATTTCCCTGTATAAAATCAGTTAAACAATTGGGTGTAAGGCTTAGCTGTGAGGGAAATATGGCGGCAGACGGAATGTCGCTTGATTATGTTATTTTAGGAGGTGCTCGCTGATGGCGGTGGTTTATGATGATTATTTGAATCAAGCCAAGAGTTATTGGGACCCTGAGCGAAAAAAAGAAGAGGAAAAGATAAAAAGCGTTTCTGAAATGCAAAAAAAGTCTGTAACAGACATTTACAATAAGCAGAGTGATGATACAGAGGTTGCCTATGAAGATGACTATAGGGAAAACGCAGTGCAGAAGCTTATAAATGAGCGTGAGGTTGCCGAGAATATGGCTAATTTAGGTCTTACGGATTCGGGGCTTAACCGTACTCAACAGACCGCTATACAGCTCTCTTACGCCAATAATAAGGCAAAGTTAGACCGACAGAAACAGGCACAGCTTGATACAATAGCACTAAAACTTAACACAGAGCTCTCAAGCATTGAGCAGACGTTGTTATCTGACATTGCAGCTAATGATGAGAAATATAACGGATATATTACTAATATGGCTAATGAGGGGTATAGTGCTGCAAAGCAAACTGAGGCGGATATTGAAACTGCAAGGATAAATGCGGAGGCTGAGCTTGAAAAAGAAAGAATAAGCGCGTCCAAATCTGAAAAAATAACTAACATAATTAACAGCAAAAACGGCATATTGAGTAGAGAGTATATAGGCAGTTTAGACGAAAATGGTGTTTCGGTTACTTATGATACTTCTAAAGGTACAACAACATATCTGGATAGAATTACAGGTTATTCGTCAACGTTTAACGATGATACTAATCCGTATACCAATACAGTGAATTCCAATACGAAATATGGTACATTTAAAAATGGTTATCAGCCTGATAATATAGGTAAGAATAAACCGTTGTCGGTAGAAGATGAAAAGGCTTTTAGAATCAATGACCAAGTCCAGAACGTATGGAAATGTAAGAAAAATGGTAAATATTATGTATGGGATGCTTTAGACAATGATTATTTTGAAGTGAAAAAAGTTTATAAAAATTCTAAAGAATATCAATGGGTGGAGGCTTAAACTATGGCAAGAAATATAGGAGAGCCGATTATAATAAATACTGACAACAAAACAAAGTCAGCGAAGTCAAATCAAACAAGAAAACGGAATATAGGCGAACCGATTATTTTAAGTGATTCTTCTATCCCGAACCAAGTACAATTACCGAGCTTTGAAGATTTGCTAAGTGCAGGTCCGAAAGGTGCAAGTAAGCTGTTAGGGGATAATCTTAAGAAACAGGTGCAGTCTAAAACCACTATTCCGTCGGTTAATTATGATGAGAGCTATGTCAAAGAACTTGAATTAAAAAAGGATATAGAAAATCTAGAAAAGAAATTTTCAGAGTACTCTAAAATTAAAAAAGAACGAGATGATTATTATAATAATCTCGTTTCTAATGGTAGAGGTTTGGTTGGAAGTTCTCTTAAAGAAATTAACGCAAAAAAAGATAAAAAATATTTAGCTTATAACAAGCAACTCGAAAAATTTGGTGATATAGAAAAAGAACTTTCGGAAAAGAAAACATCTCTTAATATTTTAACGAGATTAAAAGAAAATATATTTCTTTCATCTGTTGCAGACCCCAATTCACCAAATTACGATGTCAACTTCTCAAAGTATTCAAAAAAAGGAGAGGCGTTGGCTGATGAGCGTAGTTGGGCTGAATCAACCAAAAACATAGTCGCGATGTGGAGGAATAATCCCGAAAAATTAAAAAGTTGGGAAATCTCAAAAGATTGGTTTAACGAAGCTATGGGCGAAAGTGTGCTAAATAATCAGATTCATTATTTAGCCGCCAAATATATGACCGAAACTGAATTTGCAATTTATAATTACTATCTTGCAAAAGAAACAGAGGGAAGCGTAAAAAAAGGAGCTGCTGAAAAGTATCTGAAATCAATACAAGATTTACTTACTGATAGACAAGGTACAGACATTGCTGAGCAGAAAGATGGAATGTTGAGCAAATATGCATATGGATATAAAGCAGGTGTAGACCAATTTACGCAGGGCATAATAAACAGGTTTAACACGGAAGATGATTATATTCCTACCACTGGTACACAAAAAGCATCTGGGCAGATAAGAGCGGATATAAAAGAAGAACATGGTTTTATTGGACAAGTGGGATATGATTTAATTAATACTACGTCAAATATGTTACCATCTGTTTTAACCTCAACTGCCGTAGGTGTAATTAATCCAGTTGCGGGAACTGTGGTTGGTGCAACTCTTATGGGAACTTCCGCATCGGGTAATGCTTATCAGGAAATGCTCAATCTTGGTTATGATAAGAAACAGGCAAATACATATTCAATATTAGTAGGTGTCTCGGAAGCAGCATTAAGTTACGCTTTCAGCGGTATTAGTGCCTTGGGTGGTAAGCTCACTGGGAATGTTTTAAACAAGGTTATTTCACGTGTTGATAACGCTATAGCTAAGTTTGCTATAGAATTCGGCGGAAAAGTACTATCCGAAGGACTTGAAGAAGCGGCACAAGAGATACTTACACCAATATTTGAAAATATTGCGGTTGGATATGAGAAAAATTCAATACAAGATATAAATTGGGAAGAAGTTGTATATTCGGGTTTGTTGGGCATGCTTTCTGCTGTTGGTAGTAGTGCGGTGGAAACAACAAAAAAATTAAAAAATAGTCCTGAGTACCAAAGGACAACCGCGAATGAAGAAATTTTAAAATTAGTTAATAAAGTCAAAAATGGTGATTTTAAAGCAGAAGAAAGAGTGTATTTAGAGTCTGCCACTCCCGAAGTCGTACAAAAGATAAAAGATATTACTGGGATAGATGTAACTGGTTTTAAGGTTACTATTGAAGCAAGACAGATAGAACATATTTTAAAAGACCACGGTGCTGAAGGTAAAACAGACCATTCTATGTCTGATGATGTTGATATAGCAAAAATCGAATTTACTCTATCGAACCCAGACAGTATTGTTGAAGCGGGAACAACAAGAGCATATGTTTCAAATATTAATGGAAGAAATAAACCAGCAAAGACTGTATTATATGAAAAAGTAGTTGGGGATAAATCATATTATGCAGTTGAAGCAGTGCCGGATACTGCAAAGAAAACATTGTATATTGTTTCTGCATTTATAGGTGAACCGGGATATAAAAAAGAAGCTTCACAGACCACCGATGCAATAAGCCCCGATGCAACGCCTAATAGCGAAACTGTAAATGCTTCTTCTAACAACAATATATCACACGGTGATAATGTTGTCAATACTAATATATCCACAGAAGCGGAAAATAATTCTGAAACCCAAGCAGACTTTTCGGAGTCTGCTAATTTTATGCCTGAGAGTGATGCTTCTTCGCAGGGTGAAATTGGGTTAAGTGAGCCTACAACAAAGGAAATTCATCGTGCACCGACAAGAGAAGAGGAATATGCGGCTATTATCGGTCAGCGGAAAGATGCAAAGCAAAGACATATTCTTGACGTTGCGAAAAAGCTTGACAATGATTTAAAGGTTGTTTTTGTTGACCCTGATAATAAAAGGCTTTCGGGTAGAGCGGGTGTATACATACGTGAAACAAAAACAATATATCTTTCAAATGATAATTCTATTGTCGGTATGTATTGTGAGTTGTTTAAGCATGAATTTGTTCACAGGCTTGAAAGTAAGAAAGCATATCAAAGTTTTAAAAATTATCTTTTCAGAAACAGCTCGGCTTTTGAGCAGTTTGTAAGAGCAAGGCTTAAAAAAATAAACGGTACCGAGTTTGACGGTACACGTGAAGAAGCTTTAAAGGCGCTTAGTGACTACTACATAGACTTAGTTAGAAACGGTGAATTTACTGCCGAATACAAAAGAAATTTTACTGCCGAATATGCTGAGCGCGAAATGGTTGCAGACTTTGTAGGAAAGGTTTTGTTTAAAGGCAAGGAAAACCACAGTGATATAGCACAAAGCCTTGCGGACAGCGAAATTGATAAGATTATAAGCTTAGAGGACACCTTTGCAGAGTTTGAAAACCTGAACGAGACAGAACGCGGTTTTATCAGGCGAATAGTTGATGCTATAAAAGACTTCATTTCAAGTCTTAGAGGTGTAAATCAAAACAAAAGACTTGTTGAGGACCTTGAATATATTGAACAGCGCCTTTCACGTGTACTTGATTCTAAGGATACAAAAAAAGCCGCTAATAATAGCGGTAAGGTTATGTATAAATTGAATTCATATTCGGAACAGCAGATAAATAATTGGAAAGAAAGTAAAAATATTGTTGTATATGAAAATGAACAACAATTAAGAGGTTTTATTAGCGATGCGGCTGCAGGCAAAAATTTAAATAAAAAAATATATTTTGGGGCAATTTCAAAAGAACTTGCAGATAGAATAAAGCAAGATACAGGGATTGATGTTAATAAATATAATTGTACTCTTAGGGCTTCAGAGGTTAGAAAGATACTTAAAGACCACGGCAAAGAAGAAAAAGAAGCATTACGCGGTCAAAGAGCAATTACCGAAGATGATTTCGTTTTAATTCCTCAAATTATTCAAAATTCTGATAAAATCATTTTGTCGGATGAATTATTTGAAGGGAAGCCGGTTATTCACTTTATAAAAACTATTAACGGAAAAACCACAATCGCAGCATATGTTTCGGCGAAACATTTAGATTTAACGGTTCAAACTATGTATTCGGGCAAAAATAAAGGAAACCTTTCCATCGTAGCAGGTGAACAAGCCCCTGCCAATACGCCCGAAGCGAACGCTGGTACAGTTTCCAATAACAGTATATCCGAAAAAGACAATACTGTCAATACTAATTTATCCAATGAAACTCAAAATTATTCCGAAACCCAAGAAAAAACCGAAGGCTCGTTTTCTTTAGAAACCCCTGCACAGCAGATGAGAGAAAACCTCGAAAGGTATGAAAGCGGAAAAATATCACGTGAGGAATACCTTGAGGAAAACGATAGGCTTTGGGGTGAGGCTAACGAAAAATATGGCACGATAGAGCAGGGTGAGAATGCCGAAGCACCGATTTCAACACCTAAGGCGATATCGGATGATAAGCTAACAGAACGGTTTATAAGAACTGTAATTGAAACAGGAAAGCTTAATGAGGAAATGATAGAGAATGTTGAAGCTCAGGTATTGTTGGGCGAGTTCTCTTATAAAGCGATATCGGACGATAAGGCTACAAAGGTTGCTGAGGCGGCAGTTAATAACGGAACGGCAGAGGATATCTGGGAAGAGGCAGTTAATGTTTCTAAGGGAGTTAACAAAAATCAAATTGCCGTTGGAGAGCGGTTATTAGCAAATGCAATAGAATCGGGAAATACGCTTAGAGTTTTAGAAATATCCTCAGAGCTTGCGGATATCTTTACTCGCGCAGGTCAGGTTGTACAAGCGGCAAGGCTTTTAAAGAAAATGACGGGTGCAGGCAAGCTTGTGGCAGTGCAGAGAACAGTGAAAATGCTAAATAGGGATATGCGTAAAAAATACGGTGAGGACAGACCTAATATTAAAATCAGTCCCGAAGCGGCAAAGCGACTTGCAAATGCTAAAACCGAAAAAGGTATTGAACACGCATATCAAGAAATATTGCAAGAGGTTGCAGACCAAGTACCTGTGACGTGGTTAGATAAGTGGAATGCTTGGAGGTACTGGGCAATGCTCAGTAATCCTAAAACACACATCAGAAACGTTGTAGGAAACGCGATATTTATTCCTGCTACCCGTATTAGATATTTTATGGCGGCAAGTATCGAATCTGCTAAGATTAAAGACAACAGTCGGCGAACCAAGTCTGTGATAATCAAAAAGGAATACCGAGACTTTGCTGAGAAGGATAGCAAACGCAGTGAGGTTAAGCAGTTGCTTAAGGGCAATAAATATAACGATAAAACTGCACTTAAAGAAAAACAGCAGATTTTTAAAAACAAAGCGCTTGAATTTTTAACACGCTTTAACAGCAACGCTTTAGAGGCAGAGGATATGCTATTTAAAAACAAGCACTATATTCATGCTTTGGCAGGCTTCTTACAGGCAAGGAATGTAAGTCTTGAAACCGTGAGTCAAGATGTGCTTGACGAAGCGCGAATATACGCTGTAAACGAAGCTCGGAAAGCCACCTTTAATGATGAAAGCGCTTTAGCTAATTGGATACAAAACTTTGGTAATAGAAACCTTGCCACTAATATTATGGTTGAGGGTGTATTACCGTTTAAGCGTACACCGGTAAACATTGTTAAGCGCGGAGTTGAGTATAGTCCAATAGGACTTGTGAAAACTCTTACAAAGGGCGTATATGATGTTAAAAAAGGTAAAATTACAGCAACAGAGTTTATTGACGGTTTGGCATCGGGACTTACAGGCACAGGAATAATGCTTGTAGGTATGCTTTTGGCAAATTTGGGACTTATTTCAGGCGGCGAAGATGACGATAAAGAATCAGCCTTTGAAAAGTGGTTGGGCAAACAGGAATATGCAATTGAGTTTGCAGGGAAATCGTATACTATTGACTGGGCAGCACCCGCTTGTATTCCGTTTTTCATTGGTGCAGAGATTGTTAACACTTTAAGCGCAGGCGAGGAATTCAATTTTGCTGATATATCAAGTGCTATATGGAATTCTTTAGAGCCTATAACCAACCTTTCAATGCTCAGCGGAATGCAGGGTGTTATTGAATCAACACGATATGCAGAGCCAAGTCAAATTTTATCTTCTATAGCAGGTGATACCTTAACCTCTTATGCTATGCAGGGTATCCCGTCAATATCAGGTGCAGTAAGCAGAACAATAGACCCTACACAGCGCTCGTGGTACACCGATAAAAACTCAAAGTGGTTTGACGGCTTCACACAGTCAATAGGAAATAATATTAAGTCAAAGATACCAGGGCTTTCTTATACTCAAATACCTAAAATCGACCCTTGGGGCAGAGAAGTAAGCCGCGGAAATGTTGGTGAGCGAATAATCGAAAACTTTGTTTCCCCTGGATATTATTCTGAGATTGAATATAATGAAACGAACGAAGAACTGCAAAGGCTTTTTGTTAAAACAGGCGGAAATGTACTACCAAAAGCTGCCGCAAAAAGTTTTTCTGTAAACGGAGAAACAAAGCATTTAACACCTGATGAATACGTCGCTTACGCAAAGGCTAAGGGTGAGTATTCGTTTGACTATGTGAAAGATTTTATGGACAACAGTGCATATAAGAAGTTGTCAGACGAAGAAAGAGCGGAGGTTATAGAAAATCTTTATGAATATGCCAATGCTAAAGCTAAGTCGAAGGTTACGGATTATGATTTGATGGCTAAGGGTAGCAAATATAAAACTGTAACCAATTGGGAGCGGAACGGTGGCTCAGCAGTTCTATATTACATAAGTCGAGCAATGAAGAAATAATTAATTAAAGCGTTTGCCTTCGGGTGAGCGCTTTTATTATTAAAAGGAGGTCATTATATGGCGGTAAGAAAAATTGAGTACACTATGAGTGAGAACGGGATAAGTCCTGCTACCGTTCAATCGTGCGGTGTACAGAGGGAACACAATGCGACAGAGCTTGTTTTTAATATAGCGGATGAGCTATATAATAAGCTTTTGAAACAAGCAGGAAGTGGAAAACTGGTATATCGTTTTGACGGTTACAACGGCGAGGGAGGTGTAGAAAATTATGATACAGCCGATTTAACAAGTAACAGTGTTAGTTTTCTACCCAAAAAAAAGCTGACGCGGTATGGCGGGATTATAAAGGTTGTGCTTGTAATCACACTTGTTGTAGACGAAGAAACCGAAATGGAGCTTTACAGCTTTCCTGCGTTACTTAGGCTTAAAAGTCTGCCTGAGGGCAGAGCTATGGAGAACAGCGAAAATTATGAATCAATTTCTACACTTTCGGAAATAGCTAAGGAATCTTCAGAAGCGGCAGAAAAGGCTGCGAAGATAGCAGTTGACGCCAAGGGAAAAACCGAGTTTGCAAAAGCGGCGCTCGAAGACGGTACAGAATGGGTATTCGACGGCGGAGATGCTGAACAAAATATCAATATTAATTTCGCGGTTGATACCGAAGTGTCGGATACGAGTGAAAATGCTGTTTCCAACAAGGTTGTAAAGAAATATATAGATAAACTTTTTGAAGCCGCAAAGCTTGAAGCACATCCAATAGGCAGTTTGTATTTTAGCTTCGATGAAACTGAACCGTCGGTACTTTTCGGTGGTGTTTGGGAGCATATAAAAGACAAATTTATATTAGCCGCAGGGGACAGCTATGCAGTGGGTGAAACCGGCGGTGAAGCAGAGCATTCATTGACCATAGAAGAAATGCCAAGGCATAGACACAAATGCGAAGATGGCGAAGGTTATAAGGTATTTGGCGGGGATGAAATTTTAAATATGCCGTCACCTTCAGAAACACAAAAGAGTTGG
>JAZNJT010000062.1:0-3417 GCA_045578145.1 Acutalibacteraceae bacterium | reverse complement strand
TAATATAATGCAATAATTGTAATTTACGATATTTAAATAATAAATTTTGGGTGTGTAAAAATGAGATTTGAAAAACGTATACTGCTATCTTCTCCCACTATGCATGGGGAAGAAATGGAGTATGTAAAGGAAGCGTTTGACAAAAACTGGATAGCTCCGTTAGGCTTCAACTGTGACGGCTTTGAAGCTGAAATGTCAGAGTATCTCTGTAAAGAAAAAGAGTACCACTGTTTAGCACTGTCATCAGGAACAGCGGCACTTCATTTAGCAGTGAAACTTAGCGGTGTAAAGCGTGGTGATACGGTGTTCTGTTCGGATACTACCTTTGCGGCAACTGTAAACCCCGTATCCTATGAGGGCGCAAATCAGGTGTTTATTGATTCTGAATATGATACTTGGAATATGGACCCCAAAGCGCTTGAAAAGGCATTTATCAAATATCCCGAAACTAAGGTTGTGGTTTTAGCCCATCTTTACGGCTCGCCTGCCAAGATGAATGAAATTATGGGTATTTGTGAAAAGCACAATGCCATACTTATAGAGGATGCGGCAGAAGCACTTTCTGCTACATACAAAGGTCGTCAATGCGGAACTTTTGGTAAGTATAATATCATAAGCTTTAATGGCAATAAAATAATTACATCTTCAGGCGGCGGTATGCTAATAACCGAAGATAAAAAGGCTCGCGATAAGGCACTTTTCTGGGCTACTCAAGCGCGTGAGTCGGCACCTTGGTATCAGCATGAGGAAATCGGTTATAACTACCGAATGTCTAATGTAGTTGCAGGAATTGGCAGAGGTCAGTTAATACATATTGAGGAACACAGGGAACTAAAGGAAAAAATATACCGCAGATATGAAGAAGGTTTTCGAGGTTTGCCTGTTAAAATGAATCCTTATATTAAGGATTCAAGGCCTAATTTCTGGCTTTCTTGTATGTTGATTGATAAAGACTGTCCCGTAAAGCCTTTAGATATTATGGATAAGCTTAATGATGCTAATGTTGAGGCAAGACCTATATGGAAGCCGATGCATTTACAGCCTGTATTTAAGGCAAATGACTTTATAAGCGTGGGCAATGAATCTGTGGGTGAGGATATTTTCAACCGCGGACTTTGTTTGCCAAGTGATATAAAAATGACTGCTGAGGAGCAGGATATTATAATAGACATAATACGAAAATTATTTTAAGGGGTTATATAAATGTATTCGAGATACATAAAGCGTCCGTTGGACTTTTGCCTCGCGTTGTTTGCTATAATTATGCTTTCACCCGTTTTTATTGTACTTATTGTTTTGGGTGCAGTTATGATGAAAGGCAATCCATTTTTTACACAGCTAAGACCCGGCAAGGACGAAAAGATTTTCAGGCTTATTAAGTTCCGAACAATGACTTGCGAAAAGGACAAGAACGGCAAGTTTTTGCCTGATGATGCAAGGCTCACAAAATACGGAAAGTTTTTGCGTTCAACCTCGCTTGATGAATTACCAGAACTTATTAATATTCTTAAAGGCGAAATGGCAATTATAGGCCCGAGACCTCTTTCGGTAAAATATTTAGGGTTTTATACTGAGCGTGAACGCCACCGTCACGATATTCTCCCAGGACTTACGGGCTTAGCGCAAGTTAGTGGCAGAAATGCGATTTCTTGGGAAGAGAAATTCGAATTAGATTTACAATACATAGAAAATTTAACGTTTATTAACGATTTAAAAATTTTGTTTTTAACAGTGACTTGTGTAATTAAAAGAAAAAATATAGGTCAAGGAAATGAATCTCCTATAAGTCTTCACGTTTTGAGGGCGAAAGAACAAAAAGAAGAGGTATTTGTAAATGATAATTAAATATGAGGATATAACACTTAGGGCAATTGAAATAGAAGATCTTGAACTTATCAGAGAAATGATTAATGATCCTGAGATTGAAAATATGACAGGCGGAGGAGGTTTGCCAGTATCAAAATATCAGCAGGAAAATTGGTTTAAATCTCTCGGAAACCGAAATAATGAAGTTCGGTTAATGATTGAAACTGAGGATTGCGGTACTATCGGTATGGTAATGCTTACGGATATAGATTATAGAAATTCAACCGCTCAATTTCATTCAAAAATTGCAACGAGTAAAAATATCCGCGGAAAAGGTTATGGTACAAAAGCGACAAATGCACTGGTGGAATATGGTTTTAATCAATTAAATCTCAATTGTATATATAGCCATATAATCGAGTATAATATTGCATCTCAGCGTGTAAAAGAAAAATGTGGATTTAAGAAAGATGGGGTACTTCGCAAGAGAGTTTATAAAAACGGTAAATATCATAACATAGTAGTTTGGTCTATTTTAAAAAGCGAAAAATAGAATTAAAATATAAGGAAGATAGAACTTATGTGGGATAAAAATTGTATTGAGTTGCTCAATGAAAGAGAAGAAAGAATGTTAGCAGGAGGGGGAGAGAAGCGCATTGAAAAACAGCATGCAGCTTCAAAGCTCACTGCCAGAGAGCGAATTGAGCTACTCTTTGATAAAAATACCTTTGTAGAGATTAATGGTTTTATAGAGTCCCGTATAAATGATTTCAATTTAAAAGAACGTCGTGTTCCAGGTGACGGTGTAGTAACAGGCTATGGCAAAATAAACGGAAAACTTGTTTTTGCTTCTTCTGAGGATTTTACTGTTATAGGCGGTACTCTCGGAGAATATCATTCCTTTAAAATTACCGAAATAATGGATATGGCATTAAAAATGCGTGCACCGTATGTTTCTATAAACGATAGCGGTGGAGCTCGTATAGAGGAAGGTATTTGTTCTCTTAGTGGATATAGCGGTATATTTTTAAGGAATACAAGAGCATCGGGTAGTATACCTCAAATAGCAGTTATTTTAGGACCGTGTGCAGGAGGAGCATGTTATTCGCCTGCGATTTGTGATTTTGTTTTTATGACAAGAAAGACATCTAAAATGTTTATAACAGGTCCAAATGTTGTTAAATCTGTTATTGGCACTGATATTTCCGCTGAGGATTTGGGTGGGGCAAATGTTCATTCATCTGTGAGCGGTGTGTCTCATTTTACTTATGACAATGAACAGGAATGTCTTAACGGTGTACGAAGTTTGCTTAGTTATTTACCACAAAATTTCGAAAGCCTGCCTGACAGAATAGAAGGAACACCAATAGATAATAGCAGTATTCTTACAGAAATCATACCCGATAATCAGAGAAAAGCATACGATGTAAAAAATGTTATTGAAACATTTGTAGATAAGGATAGCTTTTTTGAAGTTCAAAAGGATTTTGCAAAAAACATTGTTGTTGGTTTTTCAAGAATTGATGGGGATACAGTAGGTATTGTCGCAAATCAGCCATGCTGTATAGGCGGCGCACTGGATATTGACGCTTCAGATAAAGCGGCTCGTTT
>JAZNJT010000061.1:0-9494 GCA_045578145.1 Acutalibacteraceae bacterium | reverse complement strand
TTATGAAAGGTATTATTTTAGCAGGTGGCTCGGGAACAAGACTTTATCCACTTACGAAGGTTACTTCTAAACAGTTGCTTCCCATCTACGACAAACCAATGATTTATTACCCTATGTCAGTATTAATGAATGCAGGTATTCGCGATATTTTAATAATATCCACTCCGCAGGACACACCAAGATTTAAAGACCTTTTGGGTGACGGTAAGCAGTTTGGTGTTAATATTTCCTACGCCGTTCAACCTTCACCTGACGGATTGGCTCAAGCATTCATAATAGGGGCAGATTTTATAGGTGATGATACTGTAGCAATGGTGCTTGGCGATAATATTTTTGCAGGACACGGACTCAAAAAACGTTTGAAAACTGCTGTAGACAATGCAGAAAGCGGAAAAGGTGCTACAGTTTTCGGTTATTATGTAGATGACCCGGAACGTTTTGGAATTGTTGAATTTAATAAAGACGGACAGGCTATATCTATAGAAGAAAAGCCTCAAAACCCAAAAAGTAACTATTGTGTTACAGGTCTTTATTTTTATGATAATAAAGTTGTTGAATATGCAAAAAATTTGAAACCCTCAGCTCGTGGAGAACTTGAGATTACGGATTTAAACCGTATTTATCTTGAAAAAGGCGATTTAAATGTTGAGCTTTTAGGTCAAGGCTTTACTTGGCTTGATACCGGCACACACGAAAGTTTGGTAGAAGCCACCAACTTTGTTAAAACAGTGGAAACCCACCAACACAGAAAAATTGCCTGTCTTGAAGAAATTGCATATCTTAACGGTTGGATAACCAAAGATGACGTTTTAGAGGTTTACGAAGTATTAAAGAAAAATCAATACGGACAGTACCTTAAGGATGTACTCGACGGAAAATATATTGATGTTTTACATTGATTTTAAGGAGAAATTATTATGACTATTATTGTTACTGGCGGCGCAGGATTTATAGGTTCAAACTTTGTTTTCCATATGCTTAAAAAATATCCTGATTATCGTATCATTTGTCTAGATAAGCTTACCTATGCAGGTAATTTGTCAACACTTGCTCCTGTTATGGATAATCCGAATTTCCGTTTTGTTAAGGCAGATATCTGCGACAGAGAGGCAGTTTATAAGCTTTTTGAAGAAGAGAAGCCCGATATCGTAGTAAACTTTGCTGCAGAAAGCCACGTTGACCGTTCTATTGAAGATCCAGGTATCTTCTTGCAGACAAATATTATGGGAACTCAGGTTTTGATGGATGCTTGCCGTAAATACGGTATTACCCGTTATCATCAGGTATCTACTGATGAGGTTTACGGTGATTTACCGCTTGACCGCCCTGACCTTTTCTTTACAGAGGAAACTCCGATTCACACATCTTCGCCTTATTCAAGCTCTAAAGCAGGCGCAGATTTATTGGTTTTGGCATATCACCGCACATTTGGTTTGCCTGTAACTATCAGCCGTTGTTCAAATAACTACGGTCCTTATCATTTCCCTGAAAAGTTAATTCCTCTTATGATTGCTAATGCTCTCAACGATAAGCCACTTCCGGTTTACGGCGAAGGCCTTAATGTTCGTGATTGGCTTTACGTTGAAGACCATTGTAAAGCAATAGACCTTATTATCCATAAAGGCCGTGTGGGTGAGGTTTATAATATCGGCGGTCATAACGAAATGAAAAATATTGATATTGTTAAAATTATCTGTAAAGCTCTCGGCAAACCCGAAAGCTTGATTACCTATGTTACCGATCGTAAAGGTCATGATATGCGCTATGCTATCGACCCCACTAAAATTCACAACGAGCTTGGTTGGTTGCCTGAAACTATGTTTGCCGATGGTATTCAGAAAACTATACAGTGGTATCTAGATAATAAAGAATGGTGGGAAACCATAATTTCTGGTGAATACCAAAATTATTACGATAAAATGTATGGTAACAGATAATGAAAGTATTTGTAACAGGTGTAGGCGGACAGTTAGGTTATGATGTTGTAAACGAACTTATTGCCCGCGGATATGAAGCAGTCGGCAGTGATATTTTAGATTCCGACTCTACAGAGAACTATGTAAAGCTTGATATTACGGATGAAGATGCAGTTAAAAGTGCTTTGCTTGAAATTAAACCTGATGCAGTAGTACACTGTGCCGCGTGGACTGCAGTTGACGCTGCTGAAGATGAGGAAAATAAGGCAAAGGTGTTTGCCATAAATGCAAGAGGCACTGAAAACATTGCTAAAGTATGCAAAGAGCTTGATTGTAAAATGATATATATTTCTACCGACTATGTGTTTGACGGACAGGGAGAAACGCCTTGGGATGCCGATTGCAGGGATTATGCTCCTCTTAGTGTTTACGGTAAAAGCAAATTAGAGGGCGAAAAAGCGGTAAGTAGTATTCTTGATAAATATTTTATCGTTCGTATTGCGTGGGTTTTCGGACTTAACGGAAACAATTTCATAAAAACAATGCTAAAAGTTGGCGCAAAGTATGATACAGTGCGTGTGGTTTGCGACCAGATAGGAACACCTACCTACACGCTTGACCTTTCAAGATTGCTTGTGGATATGCTTGAAACCGAAGAATACGGTTATTACCACGCCACAAATGAGGGTGGATTTATCAGTTGGTATGATTTCACCTGTGAAATTTTCCGTATGGCAGGCTATTCTACAAAGATAGTGCCTGTAACTACTGAAGAATACGGTATATCAAAGGCTGCAAGACCGTTTAATAGCCGTCTTGACAAATCAAAACTTGTTAAAAACGGATTTAAACCTTTGCCAACTTGGCAAGATGCCCTTTCACGCTATTTAAAGGAGATTAACTAATATGGGACAAATTAAAGTTACAAAATGCCCGATAGAAGGTCTTTATATCATCGAGCCGGCTGTACACGGTGACGCCAGAGGTTACTTTATGGAAACATACAGTCAACGCGATATGGCTGAAGCAGGACTTAATATGGTTTTTGTTCAGGACAATCAAAGCATGTCTGTTAAGGGTGTGCTCCGCGGCTTACATTTCCAAAAAGAATTCCCTCAAGGCAAGCTTGTGCGTGTTATTAAGGGCAGAGTTTTTGATGTTGCGGTTGACCTTCGTAAAGACAGTGACACCTATGGCAAGTGGTTCGGTGTAGAACTCACCGAAGAAAATAAGAAACAATTTTATATATCCGAAGGCTTTGCTCACGGATTTTTAGTGCTTTCAGATACGGCGGAATTTTGCTATAAGGTTACAGATTTCTACCATCCCGGTGATGAGGGCGGTCTCGCTTGGAACGACCCTGAAATTGGTATTGAGTGGCCCGATCTTGTAGGTGAGTATAAAGGCAGTGCTTCGGCAGAGGGTTATACCCTTTCTGACGGAACTCAGCTCAATTTAAGCGAAAAAGACCAAAAATGGTTAGGAGTTAAAGATACTTTTAAGTTTTAGGGAGAATTAATAATGAATAATCCTTTGATTTCGGTTATAGTTCCTGTATATAAAGCTGAAGAGTATCTCAAAAATTGTATAACTAGTATTACAAATCAAACATATAAAAATTTAGAAATTATTTTGGTTGATGACGGCTCGCCTGATAAATGCGGTGAAATTTGTGATGAGTTTGCAAAAAAAGATTCAAGAATTCGTGTTATTCATAAGCAAAACGGCGGACAATCATCAGCGCGCAATGCAGGACTTGATATTATGTCTGGCGATTATGTAGGATTTGTCGATTCGGACGATTGGATAGAACCCAATATGTATGAACGTTTATATAATCTGATTGTCGAGAATAATGCACAAATTTCTGCTTGCGGATTACAGTGCGATTACAGTAGTGGGGAAATAGCATATTTCAATCACCAATACCCTGCACACAAAGATATAGAGATTTTTTCAAAAATTGGTGCACTGGGAGAATTAACTATTGCAAGAAAAATCACTAATAGTCCTTGCGATAAGCTTTTTAGCCGATATATTTTTGAAAATTTGCGTATGCGCGAAGGAACAGTTTATGAGGATTTTGAAATAATGCCCAGTTGTATAGAAAAGGCGGAAATTATAGTTTACGATCCGCTTCCGTTATATCACTATATAATGACTGAAGAAAGTACAACCAGAGGCACTGTTAGTAGCAAAAGGTTTATTGAAGCCGAAATCAGCCGTAAGATTATTGAGTATTATAAAATAAATTATCCTGATTTATATGACCGTGTATTAGCAAGACATATAGAAATTTGTCTTAATATTATACAAGAAACATCTACTTCGGAAGATTTTAAAGAAAATAGGCAGGAACTCACAAAAGAAATACGAGAAAAAAAGTTTAGAAAAGCCTTTAAGCTGTTAAGTAAGAAAAATAAAATAAGATATTTGCTGTTTTGTATAAATGTAAACTTATTTACTATGTTAATGGCAAAATATTATGAAAGAAAATAGTGTGAAATAAATATGTATTCTTTAATTATAGTTGACTATAATTCAATAAAAAATACAATAGAGTATGTGTTATCTTGCAAGGAAAAACTTGGTGCTAAGGGTGCTTCACATATTGTTATCGTCCAAAACGGAGCATTAGACGGAACCTTGGAAGAACTATCTTCTTTTTTTGGCGACCATGAAATTTGCGAAGTTGACGGTGTGGAACAAACCTTATATAAATTCCGTAACGGCTTTCAAGAAATATATTATTGTCATTCAGGAGCAAATTTAGGATATGCAAAAGGTAATAATCTCGCAATTCGGATAGCTTCAAGAATTTGGTCAGACCCTTATTATATAGTGAGTAATAATGATCTTGTTTTTAAGGATACGATTGATCTAACATTAATAAGCGAGATTTTTGATAAAAATTCTTCGGTAGGTGTAATAGGGCCGTCGATCATAACGCCTCGTCTTGAACCTCAATCTCCAAGATATTGGCAAAATGCTGCACACAGATTGATTTTTAATCAATGGATAAGCGTTTTTGGAGGAATTTTCGGTTTAAAAACGCGAATGTATCTTTTCAATAAATATGCAAACGATACTATCAAAGAAGCTAAAAGTGGTTTATGTGCATGGGTTTCGGGTTGTTTTATGTTCATAAGAGCCAAAGCTTTTGAAGACGCGGGTATGTTTGATTCTAATACGTTTTTATATGCAGAGGAAATGATATTAAGCAAACGCTTGGAACGGGCAGGATATACCATATATTTCCTCAAAGAAATAGAACTTATACACAATCATGCTGAAACAACAAAGAAAACAATATCACAGCTAAAAGTAACAGAAATCGATTTCTATGCAAATTATTATTTCTATAAAAATTATACAAATACATCCCCTGTGATTTTGTTTTTGGCAAAAATGAGTTTTAAACTGTTAAAATGCTGTGTGCTTTTAAAAGCTTCATTACTAAAAGGCAAAGGGTAAATTTGAATGTTGAGTTTTATAAAAGATTTTTTACATCGCAAAGCGGAGTTGCGCAAATGGAGAGAAAAGAACTCCCACAACAAAACTTTTTTAACAGGTCCGATTTTTGATATGAATTGTGTAACTGTAGGAAAAGAAACTTATGGACCTATAAATGTAGAAATGTCGCGTCATGACACTTGTTTAAAGATTGGAAGCTTTTGTTCTATAGCAAATGGTGTTACTTTTGTTTTAAGTTCTGAACATAATGTTAATCTTATTTCAACCTATCCCTTTAGGGTTTTATATACCAAAGATGCCGAAAGTGAAGCGCTTGCAAAGGGAAATATCATTGTTGATGATGATGTGTGGATAGGCTACGGCGCGACTATTTTATCAGGTGTTCATATTGGACAAGGTGCAGTTATTGCAGCTGGTGCAATAGTCACTAAAAATGTAGAACCATATCAAATTGTTGCGGGGGTTCCTGCAAAACCGATTAAATACCGTTTCAATAAGGAATTGATAAATGAACTGTTGAAGGTTGATTTTTCAGCATTAGATAGAGAAACTGTTGAAAATAATATAAATACACTTTATTCACCCTTAGAAAAAAAAGATCAACTTGATTGGATGCCCAAAAAGTTAAATTAAGGAGTAGGTATGAAGAAGGACTCATTAGTTTCGGTGGTTGTGCCGATTTATAATCAAGAGAAATATTTAAATAAGTCTATACCTTCAATTATTAGCCAAACCTATGAAAATTTGGATATCATTCTAGTGAATGACGGTTCAACCGATACGAGTATAAGTATTATCAAAGAATATGCCGAAAAAGACAGCCGAGTACAAGTGGTTGAAAAGAAAAATGGAGGTCTTGTTGATGCTACTCTTGCAGGAATAGCTGTTGCTAAGGGAGAATTACTTTGTTTTTTAGATCCTGATGACTTGTTAGGAGAAAATTTTGTAAAAACCTTTGTAGAAAGTTTTACAGATGATTGCGACTTTGTTTCTGCAGGATTTTACTTCGAAAATAAAGGTGTTTTATCACCATATTATTTGGAAGAAGATAGGTTTTTTACTAAAGAAGAACTTTTAAATAAAAGAGATAACTTTTTATTTGACGGTAAAAGCAAAGAAATTTCAAATTGTTTTTTTATTTCCCGTTGGAATAAGATGTATCGCACAGCATTGGTAAAAAAAGTAGCAGGGGAATTTTTAGAGTGTAAAGATGTTTCCTTTGGTGAGGATACAATTTTCACATACCTTGCTTTAAATTTTGCCTCTGGCGCAAAGACTATATCAAGACCAAACAGTTATTTTTATAATGTTGGAAATCAAAACTCAATGATGAAAAAAGGTCAGTTTGAGATACAATTAGTTAAAAGTTTAAATGCATTTAAAAAATTATTTAATTTTATTCAAAAACATAATTCTGATATCTCACAAGCCTATGCATTATATTATTTTCTTGTTCAAGGAGTTATAACCCGTACTAAAAATTCAAATAAAATAGAATATAAAAAAGTTATGAGCGCGGCAAAAAAAGATAGTAATTATCAAATTGCTAAAATATATATCAAAAACCGTAAAAGAACTTTATTAACAAAAGTTAAAGATTTTTTACGGGGCAGTTTTATTAGTGCGATTTTAAAGTCGTCTCTTAATGTTGCGCGTATGCTTAAGAATTATACTTTGTTTTGGATTAAAAAACTTGTTAAAAAAGGTCCTGTTAATGCTACGCGACTTTTAAAATTTTATATAAACAGAAATAATGCTTATAAAGATATGAATTCAAAACTCCCTTTGATAGAGCACAGGGTTTTAAATTTTCTTAAACCTTACTTGAACCAAAAAACAAATCTTGAAAAATGTCCTATAGAAAAAAACATTTTTATTTTTTGGTGGGATGGGTTTGAAAATGCACCTAAAATCGTGAAAAAATGTTTTGAATCGGTACGCAAATATCATATTAATTCAAATGTAATAGGTATTGATAAAAATAACTATCAAAACTTTACGGATATTGATTCTAAAATAATAAAAGATTTCAAGAAAAATAAAATATCGGTGCAAACCTTTTCCGATATTTTAAGATTCAATCTTTTAAAAAATAACGGAGGAATATGGATAGATTCGACGATATTATTTTTGTCAGAATTAAATCTACTTGAAGATTTAAAAGATAAATCTTTCACATCTTTGGAATTTTCAACAAGCCGTGATTTTTTGAAATATGAAGATTATGAGTGTTCTTGGTCTGGATTTTTTATAGCATCGCGCAAGAACGGATTATTTGTTCGTGCGGTTGATGAGATTTTCAAACAATATTATTTGAAATATAAAACATATTCGATTTATCTATTTATAGATGCAGTGTTAATGATTTGCAAAAAATATGGTTTAGATGACAATGTTTTAGAGAAGACCTTAAAGACTTCAGATAATATGTTTACATTAGCATGGCTTTTAGAAGAAAAATATGATAGCGATGTTGTTGAGTTGATTAAAAATACGCCTCAAAAACTTCGTTGGAATACAAGTGATATTAGCGATGAAAATACCTTTTATGGTTGGTTATTAAGTGAGTAAATATGGATATACAAAACAATCAAAACATAAATAAGAATATAGCAACCGGTGTTATTTGGAAATTTGCCGAAAGGTTTTTTTCACAAGGAGTCTCTTTTATAGTTTCAGTAATTCTTGCGCGATTACTAGCACCTGAGGATTATGGAGCAGTAGCAATCGTTATGGTTTTTATTGAAATTGCCAATGTTTTTGTTGTGAGCGGATTAAATACCGCCCTCATACAGAAAAAAACCATAAACGATACGGAAATATCAACTATTTTTTACTGCGGTGTTATTTTAAGCATTTTCTTTTATATAGTAATGTTCTTCGCAGCACCGTATATTGCTTCATTCTACAAAATCCCATTATTAACATCAGTTATAAGGGTATTTGCATTACGTTTGCCTATAGCATCTATACAACAGGTGCCTGCTGCTTTGATTTCAAGACAGTTGGATTTCAAAAAATTCTTTTTATCAACATTGGTGGGCACGGTTTGCTCTGCTACAGTGGGAATTGTAATGGCTGTTGCAGGTTACGGTGTATGGGCTTTAGTGGCACAAAATTTAGTTGCTGCACTGTTAGATGCGGTTATTTTAACTGCAGTTGCAAAATGGCGTTTAAAACGAGAGTTCTCTTTAAGTGCGGTTACCCCACTTATAAAATACGGAAGTCAGATTATGTTGACTGATGTTACAGGAACTGTTTTCAATAATTTAAGTTCGTTAATTATTGGTTATAAGTATTCGTCGTCACAATTAGCTTATTATACTAAGGGTAAAAGCTTACCGTATATGTTTAGAAATAACACATATAATACACTTATAAGTGTATTATTTCCTGCTATGTCTAGAGTCGGCGATGACCCAGAGCAAGTCAAAAAGATTGCTAGTCGAAGCATAAGAATGCTGGCATATATCATATTTCCTATGATGATGGGAATGATATGTGTTTCCGAAGATTTAGTAATAGCTCTATACACTGAAAAATGGATTTTGATGGTTCCGTTTATTGTTATAGTGTGCATAGAGTGTATGATATCCATAATACCTACAATAGTTTTACAAACACTGAAAGCAACGGGTTATAGCGGAACTATTCTCAAGTTAGAGTTTATTAAAAAACCTATTTTATTAATTTCAATACTTATAAGCATAAATTTCGGAGTGAAAGCTGTAGCGTGGACTTTGCCAATTAATTCTCTAATAGAGTTAATATTAAATAGTCTATTTAGTGCTAAAAAAATAGGTTATAAACTTAGAGAGCAATTAAAAGATGTGCTTGTTCCGTTGTTATTGTCTTTAGTAATGGGTGTGGCTATTTTTGCTATTGGTCTTATAAATATGAATGTATTTTTGGGATTGGCTTTAAAAATAGTTGTTGGAGTTATTGAATATTTAGCGCTTTCTATTATATTTAAAGTAGATGAGTTTAAAGTTCTTTTAGGATTTGTTAAATCTAAGCTTCATAGATAAAATTGTTTATAAAAACCTTTTATGATATATCATAAAAGGTTTTTATAGTTAAAACATAAGATGCTTGCGGTTTTTG
>JAZNJT010000060.1:0-2247 GCA_045578145.1 Acutalibacteraceae bacterium | reverse complement strand
AAAAACAATACTAAAATACCGCGATAGCGATGCGCTTTATAATCACAAAGCTTCTCTTGTTGATACAAAACGAAGTCTTGTAGGTTTGCCACTTTGGTGGGAGGGCAAAATGAAGTACAATCTGTATACTTTAAAAAACGGTACCTTTGAAACAGTAGTGGAATTTAAAATAGAACAAAATTCAGACTTTATAAGAGGCTTATATATAGGCGATGAATTTTATTTAGTGACCGACAGTGTTGTTTTAATTCACAATATTAATACATTTGATAAGGTTGCAAGTGTAGAACTGTAAAAAAAGTAGGCAAGGAATTTTCCTTGCCTACTTTTTATCTTTCTTTACCTACAAAGAATAGTGCTATTGTTCCGGGACCTGCGTGTGCGCCTATAACAGGACCGATATCAGTGACAAGCTCTACCTTTGCGCCGAATTTTATATTTAGCTGCTCTTTTAAATAATTAACATCATCAGAGCAGTCAGCGTTACAAATAAAAACGGTACCGCTTTTATCGGTGGCTAATTCATCATATTTATCAATAAGAGTATTTAGCGCTGCTTTTCTTCCTCTGGCTTTTGATTTGCTTATTAAATGACCCTCATTATCTACGTGCAACACAGGTTTAATTCCAAGAACCGCGCCCACAAATGCAACAGTAGGACTTACTCTGCCGCCTCTTTTAAGATATACAAGGTCATCAACAGTAAACCAATGGCAAATATTTAATTTAGTATCCTCTGCAAATTCTGTCGCCTCTTCAATAGAGGCGCCGTTCTTTTGTTTTTCAAGGGTGAGGTATAATAAAAGTCCCTGACCTGCTGATGCGCACAGTGTATCAACAATTATAATTTTTCTGTCGGGAAATTCTTCTGCCAATTCTTCTGCAGCAATACGCGCAGAATTATTGGTGGTGCTGAGTCCTGAAGAGAAACTGAGGTAGAGTATATCATTTCCCTCATTTAAAATCTTTTCAAACTCTTGCTTAAATGTATCAGGATTTATAGCAGAGGTTTTTGCCACTTTGCCGTCACGCATCTGATTATAAAAATCAGTGATTGTAATATCATTTTCGGTATGTTCGGTGTCCTCGCCGTCAAACTTAAAGGTGAGATTGAAAACAGGAACATTCCATTCCTTTAAAATTTCTGTTCTGATATCGCAAGCAGAATCGGTGCAAATAATATAGTTTTTCATAAGCAGCTCCTTTTAATCTTTGCTGAAATCTTCAAGAATCAAGCCTTCGTTACGCTCAAGCGCCCAGTTTATATTCCATTCGCTTGTAAAGATAAGAAGGTCGTTACCCTTAAAGTCCTGAACCCATTTTGTATCTGATGTGAGGTTAAGCTTCTTTATATCTAATCCCTTGTTTTTAACCCAACGTATATATTGATAGGGCAGGTCGTTTCTGATAACATCAACATTATATTCATTTTTAAGGCGGTATTCTAATACTTCAAACTGAAGTACGCCTACAACTCCAACGATTACACGCTCCATACCCGAGTTTGGCTCATGGAAAATCTGAATAGCACCCTCTTGTGCTATCTGCTCAACGCCTTTAACAAACTGCTTTCGCTTTAAAGAGTCCTTTTGTTCAATAAGGGTAAAATGCTCGGGTGCAAAGGTGGGTATTCCCTCAAACTGCACCTTTCGTTTTTGTGAGCACACAGTATCACCAATAGAATAAATGCCAGGGTCGAAAACACCTATAATGTCACCCGCATAAGCCTCGTTTATTACCTGACGCTCTTCTGCCATCATTTGCTGAGGCTGAGATAAACGCACATTTTTGCCCGCTTGAACGTGGAAATAATCTGCTCCGCGCTCAAACTTACCCGAACAAATGCGGAAGAAAGTAATTCTGTCACGGTGGTTTTTATTCATATTAGCCTGTATTTTAAAGGCAAATGCTGAAAACTCCTCGTCGAAAGGCGAAACCTCTGTGTCACCCGATTTTCTGGCTAGCGGATGGGTAGTCATTTTAAGGAAATTTTCAAGGAACGGCTCAATGCCGAAATTCGTAAGCGCTGAACCGAAGAAAACAGGTGAAAGCTTGCCGTTACGCACCTTTTCTAAATCAAATTCAAAGCTAGCTCCATCTAAAAGCTCTATCTGGTCAACAAGCTCGGCACGCTGGTATTCGCCTATTAACTCATCTAATTTTGCGGTGTCAGTTATATCGCAAGAAATTGGCTTTATTCTATCCTGTCCCCTGTGAAATTCGTTAAAGGTGAGGATTTCTCTCTTA
>JAZNJT010000059.1:0-34676 GCA_045578145.1 Acutalibacteraceae bacterium | reverse complement strand
ATAAGCCGTGACGGTGAATTTAAAGGCTGGCTTCCTATTATGTATGGTTGCAATAATTTCTGTACCTACTGCATTGTTCCTTATGTAAGAGGAAGAGAACGTTCACGTGAACCCGAAAAAATCATAAGCGAAGCAAAGCAGATGATAGCTGACGGTTATAGGGATATTACACTTTTAGGGCAGAATGTTAATTCTTATGGTAAAGACGCCGACCACGGTATAAATTTTGCGAAATTGCTTAGAATGTTAAATGATTTAGAAGGCGATTTTGTAATAAGATTTATGACTTCGCACCCTAAGGACTGCACTATAGAACTTCTTGATACAATTAAGGACTGCAAGAAAATAAGCCGTCATTTGCATTTACCTTTTCAAAGCGGAAGCAGTAGAATTTTAAAGCTTATGAACAGGTATTATGACCGAGAAAAATATTTAGACTTAATTAAGAATGTTAAAGAGCGTATCCCCGACGTTTCCCTTACAAGCGATATTATTGTCGGATTCCCTGGTGAAACCTATGAGGATTTTAAGGAAACCTTGAGTCTTGTGAAAGAGGTTGAGTTTTCTTCTCTTTTCACATTTATATATTCTCCGCGTAATAATACGCCTGCAGCATTAATGCCAGATACAGTATCCCGCGAAGAAAAGGGAAAATGGTTTGATGAGCTTTTAAGGGTTCAGGAAGAAATTGCGGAAAAGAATAAAGAAAATTATATCGGCAAAACTTTCAGGGTTTTGTGTGACGGCAAAGCTGTTACTGAAGGTTTTATGACAGGTCACACTAACGGTACGGTTTCGGTTGAGTTTAAAGCTGATGAATATTTAATCGGAAAATTTGTAGATGTTAAAATTGATTCGTATAAAAATGCTTATATTGGCACTTTAATAAAAAATTAAAAGAGGTATTTAAAATGGATGTAATTGCACAGGTTAGAGAATTAGGTAAGGCTATTCAAAAGGACGAACGTTTTGTACGCTATGCAAAGGCAAGGCTCGCTAATGACAGCGATGCCGATTTACAGGCAGCTATTGGTGAATTTAATATCACTCGTATGGAGTTGGACAGGCTTTTAAATGAAGACGAAAAAGACCAATCTAAAGTAGACGAGCTTAATAAGAAACTTCGCGATGTTTACGGTAAGATTATGGCCTCACCTGCAATGGTTGAGTATAATACTGCTAAAGCAGAACTTGACCAGCTTGTAAATGAAATTAACACAGTAATTTCTAAATGTTTAGACGGTGAAGATCCCGAAACATGTGACACAGTAGCATGCACAGGCAGTTGTTCAACCTGCGGTGGTTGTCACTAATTATTAATTTTTAAGAAAGGGGTGGTCTTTTGGCTTCATTATCACCTATGATGCAGCAATATCTTGATATTAAGGCTCAGAATGAGGATAGTATTCTCTTTTTCAGAGTAGGCGATTTTTATGAGATGTTCTTTGAAGATGCAAAAACCGCCTCAAGTGAGCTTGATATTGTTCTTACAGGAAAGGATTGCGGACTAGAAGATAGGGCTCCGATGTGTGGTGTACCTTATCACAGCTGTGAAGCATATATTGCAAGGCTTGTTGAAAAGGGGCATAAGGTTGCTATTTGCGAACAGACTGAAAATCCTGCAACAGCTAAAGGTATAGTTCGCCGCGATATTGTGAGAATAATCACACCTGGTACAGTTATTGAAGACTCAATGCTTGAAGAGGGAAAAAACAATTATCTTGCAACTATTGTTTTAGAAAAAAGTGGTGCTGGAATTTGTTTTTGTGATGCCTCTACAGGTGAGTGTTATGTTACACAAATTTCTGCCGATAAAACCGAGCAGAAAATCATTGAAGAAATTTCACGATTTAAGCCCCGTGAAATTCTAATAAGTGAAAAATCATTAAAACAACTCAAAAACTTTTCTCATTTTGTGGAAATAAATTTAGGCTCTGTTATTACTTATAGAGTTGACAGTTGTTTTGCTGCAGAAAATACTGAAGCTATAATTCTTACACATTTTTCAGTTATGAGCACAGAAAATTTAGGTATTGAACAGAAAAGCGCAACATCTGCAGCTTTAGGCGCTACACTTGAATATATCTACGAAACAGGACTTTCTTCTAACACCTCTATCAATAAAGTTGAGGTTTATACTGACAGTCAGTATATGCGTCTTGATATGACTGCCGTAAGAAATCTTGAAATAGTTGAAACAATGCGAACAAAATCCAAAAAGGGCTCGCTTTTATGGGTTGTTGATAAAACAAGAACTGCGATGGGTAAGAGACTTATTCGTTCTTGGCTTTTAAACCCACTTATGAATATTACTGCTATAAGTCTTAGACAAAATGCGGTTGAAGAACTTATGAGTGATACCGTGCTTAGAGGTGAGGTAGGTGAAACCTTAAGTGGTATCAGAGATATTGAACGTATAATGACTAAAATTGTTTATGGAACGGCTTCTGCACGTGACCTAAACTCAATAGCTGATACTGCTGAAAAATTTCCGCCTATTAAATCACTTTTGCAGAATGTCAACTGTAAAGCCTTAAAGGAAATTTATGCTTCAATAGATTGTTTAGATGATGTTAGCACTCTTATAAGACGTGCTATTTCTGATGAGCCACCTACAACTGTAAGAGAGGGCGGAATTATTCGCAAGGGCTATAACAGTGAACTTGATATGCTTCGCGGCGATATGACCGACGGTACTAATTTTTTAGCCGATATTGAAACTCGTGAACGCGAGCGTACAGGCATTAAAAACCTTAAGGTTAAGTATAATAAGGTATTCGGTTATTATATCGAGGTTACAAATTCTTTCCTAGATAAAGTGCCTGAAGATTATATAAGAAAACAAACCTTAACAGGTGCCGAGCGTTTTATTACAGAAGAATTAAAAGAGCTTGAAAAACGAATGCTTACCGCTAAGGACCGTTCCTTTCAGCTTGAATATGAGCTTTTTGATGAAATCAGAAAGAAAACAGCAAACGAGCTTTTACGTTTTCAAAAAACTGCGGCGGCTATTGCCCGTCTTGATGTTTTATGCTCATTTGCAAATGTTTCGGCTAATAATCAGTATTGCAGACCGCTTATAAATAACAGTGGAAATATAAACATAAAATCTGGTAGACACCCTGTTGTAGAACAGGTTATAAAAACTCCCTTTGTTGCAAATGATACTATGCTTAATATGCAGGATGACCGCTGTGCTATTATTACAGGTCCTAATATGGCAGGTAAATCTACATATATGCGACAGGTTGCAATTATAGCCTTACTAGCACAAACAGGTTGTTTTGTTCCTGCTCAGATGGCAGAAATAGGTGTTGTTGATGCAGTGTTTACCCGTGTTGGCGCTTCTGATGATTTAGCATCAGGTCAGTCTACTTTTATGGTCGAAATGAGCGAGGTTGCAGAAATACTTAAAAATGCAACTAAACACAGTCTGCTTATTTTAGATGAAATCGGCAGAGGCACATCAACCTTTGACGGTATGTCGATTGCTCGCGCAGTTTTAGAATATGTGGCAGATAAGAAAAAGCTTGGTGCCAAAACGCTTTTTGCTACCCACTATCATGAGCTTACGGTGCTTGAAAACGAGTTGTCAAGTGTTAAGAATTACAATATTGCCGTTAAGAAAAGGGGAGATGACATCACCTTTTTACGTCGTATTGTGCGTGGCGGTGCTGACGAGAGCTACGGTATTGAGGTTGCGGCTTTAAGCGGTATACCGTCTTCTGTAACAGAGCGTGCAAAGCAAATACTTAAAACTACAGAGCAGGAGGGCATAGTTACCTATAAAACTGCACCGACTGACGATATGCAGTTACCTCTTGAAATGATGGGCGCTAAAGATATTTTAAATGAGCTTCGCGCTATTGATGTCAATACTTTAACACCTATCGAATCAATGCAAATACTTTTTGATATTTGCAATAAGGCTAAAAATATTTAAAATAAGGCAGGTGTAAATATGCCAAAAATTAATTTGTTACCTAAAAACGTATCCGAGCTTATAGCTGCAGGTGAGGTCGTTGAACGTCCTTCATCTGTTATCAAGGAGCTTGTTGAGAATTCAATAGATGCCGGTGCTACTGTTGTAACAGTTGAAATTAATAGAGGCGGAATCACATATATCAGAGTAACCGATAATGGTTGTGGAATCGCTTATGAAGATGTACCAACGGCATTTTTACGCCACGCTACAAGCAAAATTTCAAAAGGTGACGACCTTGATTCTATAGGTACTTTGGGCTTTAGAGGAGAAGCCTTAGCGGCTGTTTCCTCGGTAGCACGGGTTGAAATGCTTACAGCTACTGCTGATTCACAGTTTGGCACGCATTATAAAATTGAGGGCGGCGAAGAAGTTTTATATGAGGAAAGCGGTTGCCCCGAAGGTACTACAATAATTATTAAAGATATTTTTTATAACACTCCTGCCCGTATGAAGTTTCTTAAAAAGGATATTTCTGAGGCAAATGCTTGTGCTGCCGTAATTGACAGAATTGCACTTTCTCATCCGGAAATTTCCTTTAAGTTTATTCGTGACGGTAAACTGACACTTTCTACCACAGGAGATAGTAGTGTCAAGGGTGTTGTATATTCAGTTTTGGGACGTGAATTTTCCTCATCTCTTATTGAGGTTGAATCTGCGAATTTAGGTGTTAAAGTTCGAGGGCTTACCTGCAAACCTATTTCTTGTAGACCTACAAGAAATAATCAATTTACATTTTTAAACGGCAGACTTGTGCGTTCAGGCACTGTTGTAGCTGCTGTTGAGCAAGCATATAAAAACAGTGCAATGATTGGTAAATTTCCCGGTTTTGTGCTTTATATTAATATTCCGTTTGATATGGTAGACGTTAATGTTCACCCCGCTAAGACAGAGGTGCGATTTTCCGATGAAAAATTGATTTTTGACAGTGTTTATTCTGCAATTAAAGGCGCTATTAACAAAGGCGATACAAGACCTGAAATCAAGGTTAGTACGCCTGCGTTTAACCCTTTTCAGAGTGTTACGTTAGATGAATATAAACAGGCGGTAATAAAGGAAAAAACCATAGCAGAAGAGGTGTACAGTAAAAATGTAAGTTTACATAACACCTTACGAGATAGAACAACCCCTGATTTTATCAATAAATATTCTGTTGTTATGCCTGATGGTAGCGAATCAAATCCTATAGAACATAAAACTGAAGAAATTAATATAGATATTCTTCCGCAAAAGAAAGAGATTGCGGTTGACATAATATACGAAGATAGGGAACCGATATTTGTTATTGGACAAGTATTTGATACTTATATAGTTGCCCAAATGGGTGAGAGCGTGTATATGATTGACAAGCATGCAGCACACGAAAGGATACTTTTTAATTCCCTAAAGCAAAATAGCGAAATTTCTATACAGCCGTTGCTTACACCTACTACCGTGTCATTATCGGCAGATGAATACGATGCATTAATTTGTAATCTGTCTTTGCTTGAAAAAAGCGGTTTTGAGGTTGACGATTTCGGTAATTCCACTGTTTTGGTGCGTGCTATCCCGTCTTTTTTAACAAGCGATGATGTATCATCCGTTATATCTGAAATTGCAGAAAGCATTTTAAAAACAGGTTCTGTTTCCACCTCGCGCGAGGATGATTTATTTCATACAATAGCTTGTAAGGCGGCTATTAAAGCAGGTTCTAAAACCTCTTTAATTGAAATGGAAAAATTATCACAAAAGGTGCTTTATTCAAAGGATATTATGTATTGTCCCCATGGCAGACCTGTTGCCTTTGAAATTAAAAAGCGGGAGCTTGAAAAGCAGTTTGGAAGAATACAATGAGCAAGATTAAATCGATATTTATTGTAGGTCCCACAGCTTCGGGCAAGACAGCGCTAAGCATTCATTTAGCCAAAAAGTTTGGCGGCGAAATTATATGTGCCGATTCTATGCAGATATATAAGGGTATTCATATTGCTTCTGCAGCACCTGACGATGAAGAAAAAAACGGAATAGTGCATCATCTATTCGAGTTTTTAAACACAGATGAGCAGTTTTCGGTAGCTGACTATGTTATAAAAGCGCGTGAGTGTATAAAAGAAGTGGCAGAAAAAGGAAAACTTCCTATAATTGTTGGTGGAACGGGTCTTTATATTTCTTCACTACTAGATAATACACAGTTTGAAGAAAGCAAAACAGATTTTGTTTTGCGTGATGAACTTGAAAAAGAATTCGACCGTTTAGGCGGTGAGGAAATGCTTGAAAGGTTAAGTGTTTTTGACAGCGATACCGCAAGCCGTTTGCACCCAAATAACCGCCGACGGATTATAAGAGCCTTTGAGGTTTACAGGCAAACCGGAAAAACAATAACTGAGCATAACAATAATTCACATTTATTAGAGTCTGAGTTTTCTAGTCTTGTTATTGGTGTTACTTTCTCTGATAGAGAAAAGTTATATGAACGAATTAATAAACGTGTTGATATTATGCTCAAAAACGGACTTGTTAATGAGGCAAGAACTACTTATTGTAAGAGTAACAACAAAGGAGCTTTTCAAGCAATCGGTCATAAAGAATTGTATAATTATTTTAATGGCGACTGTTCACTTAGTGATGCTGCTGAGTTATTAAAACAACAAACAAGACGGTATGCTAAGCGTCAACTTACTTGGTTTAGGAGAGATGACAGAATAAATTGGTTATATCCTGATATTGATGATAATGTATATATAAAAGCTGAAGATTTGGTTTCGTATTTTTTAAAGGAGGGTAAGGGTTGAAAGGTGCAAAGATTATTAGAGGCATTGCAATTTTTATAATAGCTGTATTTGTAATTCATCAGGCATTTTCTGCCATTTATAATCCAATAAAGACTGAAAATGCAATTTATTATACTGCAACCGACGGGCTTAAAATTACAGGTCTTATAATCAGAAATGAAACCCTAGTTATTAATGATAACAGCGGTGTACTTCACTTCGTTGTGAATGATGGCGGAAGAGTTTCTAAAAACGGCGTAATTGCCAATGTTTACGATAATGAAAGCTCATCAATAACCCTTAGCCGTATTAATACTTTAAACGTGAAAATCAAGGATATAGAGGATATTTTAAGCTATAACGATGTTGATGCTGTGAATTTAGATTTAATTAATTCTAAGTTTGAGGATAAGTTAAATGAAACAATACTTTCTGCTTCGACATTTAATTATTCGGGTTTTTCGAAGTCCTCGGAAGAACTGTTATCAGTTGTTAATCGGAAACAAGCGGCTTTAGGGGTTGAAATTGACCTTTCTTCTCAGTTAAATAGTCTTAAAACAGAACTTGAAAGTTTAAATGGTCATTTACCAAACGCTAAGGCAAATATTAATGCCGAGAGATCTGGATATTTTGTTTCAAAAACTGACGGTTATGAACAGGTGTTTTCAAATCTAAGTACTGAAGATATCACCTGTGAATTTTTAAGTAATGCCACACCAAAGGAAAATGGCGGCAATGTTATTGGAAAAATAGTTTCTGACTATGAGTGGTATATTGCCGCTGAGGTTTCTGTTGATGAATCACTAAACTTTAAAGAGGGTGAAAGTCTTATACTTGAAACCCCTATTAAAACTTCACCCGTGCTTCCTGTTACAGTAAAGCAAATTAATATTTCAGAGTCCGCTGAAATGGCAGTTATACTTTTTTCCTGTAATCAGATGAACAGTGAACTTGCAGTGACAAGAAGCAGTCCAATAACTGTTATAAAATCCAAATACAGTGGACTTAAAGTTCCTAAAAAGGCGTTGCGTGTTGTTAATTCCGTACGTGGAGTATATGTTGAAACAGGTATGCAGGTTGAGTTTGTACCAGTAAACATTGTTTATACTGGCAAGGATTTCATAATTTGTGAAAAGCAAACTGAGAATAGCAATGTTCTAAAACTTTATGACCGCGTTGTTGTGAAAGGAAAAAATTTATATGACGGAAAAATTATCGGCTGAGGAGTTTTTGCAAAACCTTTATTTAATTCGTGAAAACATTAATCTTTCTGCTAAGAAAAGCGGAAGACAGCCAGAAGATATCATTTTGCTTGCTGCTACTAAAACTGTAGATGCCGAAACTATCAATTTTGCAATTTCTGAGGGGATAGACTATATCGGTGAAAACAAGGTGCAGGAATTTCTTTCAAAATATGAAAGTATTAATCCTTGCTGCAGACATTTTATCGGTCATCTTCAAACCAATAAGGTTAAGGATATAATTGATAAGGTTGAAATGATACATTCTGTCGACTCGCTAAAGCTCGCCTGTGAAATTTCAAAACAAGCTAAGAAGAAAGACATAACTGTAGATATTTTACTTGAAGTTAATATTGCAAATGAAGAATCAAAATGGGGATTTTTACCAGATAAGCTGTTAGATGCAGCAATGGAAATCACTGCCTTGCCTAACATTTTTTTGCGTGGACTTATGGCAATTCCACCGATTTGTGAAAAAAGTGAAGAAAATCGCAAATATTTTAAAGAAATGTACAAACTCTTTATTGACATAAGGGATAAAAAAATAGATAATAGTAGTATAGATATTCTTTCAATGGGAATGTCTGATGATTATTCAGTAGCGATTGAAGAGGGCGCTAACCTAGTAAGGTTAGGAACTGCTCTTTTTGGAAAACGAATTTATAAATAATTTTAAGGAGTATAGAAATGGGATTATTTGAAACAATTAAGAATTTTATCACAGTACCTGAGGACGAATTTGATGATGAATTTGTAGATGTTGAGGAAGAAGAAGCGAAGAAAAAGGTTCAGACAGAGTCTGTAAGGCGTGTAGAAACAGCTCCTCGAATTATTGGCGGTAAATCGAAGACTGTAGCTTATAATCCTGCACAAATGCAGGTAGTTCTTGTAAAGCCTGATAGATATGACGATGTCACCTCTATTGCTGACCACCTTAATGACAAGAAAACAGTAGTTTTAAACCTTGAGGCAGCTGATAGAGATTTATCTCGTAGAATTGTTGATTTTTTAAGCGGTGCTACTTATGCTAATCACGGCAATATGCGTAAAATTTCAAAAGGTACATTCCTTATCGTTCCAAACGGTGTTGATATGATGGGCGAGCTTATGCTTGAGGATTTTGAAGAAAATAGAATGTATTTCTAATGGAATCGGAAATTTTAACTGCCAGAATTTTTGATACTGCCGATATATGTAATCGCAATAATATACCGAAATATTTAGGTTTTCTGTCGATGGAGGAGTCTGTTTTAGCAGAGCATTTACTTTCTAAAAGGAGTGTTTCGTTTAGCTTTTACGGCGGCTACGATAACGCATCACGTAAAATGCTTGGATGTTTTCCTGAATGGATGACAGAGTATTCCTTTCCAATCACTCCACTTACATTTACCTTTCGTGAGAAAGATACACTAAGCCATCGTGATTTTTTGGGTAGTCTTATGGGTTTGGGAATAAAACGTGAAACTGTGGGCGATATTCTTATAGAAAGCGGCAGAGCAATAACTTTTGTTACCGATGAGATAGCTGATTTAATATTAAATGAGGTGAAAAAGGTAGGCAGAACAGGAGTTAGTATTTCAAGAGGTTTTTACGGCGATTTACCAAAGGGTAGCTTTTTACAGGATTTTTCGGTTACAATAGCTTCACAAAGACTTGACTGTGTTGTGGCTGCTCTCGGAAACTTTTCGAGAAATACCGCTTGCGAAAAAATTGCACTCGGTTTAGTGAGTGTAAATTCTGTGGTTTGCGAAAAAACTATAAAAACTATTTCCCAGGGCGACGTTGTTACTATTAGGGGTAAGGGAAAATTTATTATTAGCTCTATTTGTGATAAAACAAGGAAAGACCGTATTGTTTTACGGTATCAAAAATATGTTTGAGGTGATTCTATGTTAAATGCAGCTGAGATACGTAATGTTAAATTTGGCAGGTCAATGAACGGCTATAAGCAGGATGAGGTTGATATTCTGCTAGACAAGGTAGAGTCTGATTATGAAGAGTTTGATAAAATAACTAAAGATTTTCAGATAAAGATTGATTCTCTTAATAAGGAAATCAGTGATTTTAAAGCCGCTCAGGATTCTATTCAAAATGTTTTATTATCGGCACAGCGTTTGGCTGATAGGATAGTTGGCGAAGCCAAAGAAAAGAGTGACGAAATAATTAAAAATGCAGAATCAAATATTGCAGTTATAACTGCACGTGAAAAAGAACTTTCTTCTACTTTTGAACTAAAAGCTCAGGAAAGAAAATCGCTTCTTGAGAAAGAACTGGCTCAAATGGTTGAGAAAGCAGAGGCAAAGGCTAAAGCTATTACTGCGGTAGCTGAGGAAAGGGTAAATAAGCAGCAGATTTTGTTTGATAAATTGAAACTTGAAATTGCAGACTTTAAGTCTACTGTTACAGCTAAATATAAAGAGCACCTTGAAATTTTAAACACAATACCCGATACAGTACCAAGTGACCCTAAACGAATTGCTGAGGTGTTGTCTGCCACTATTGATAAAGAACCTGATATTTTGAATATTATTAAAAAAGATGTTTCTTCTAAGGATATTAATATTCCAGAAGAGATGGAAGATGCCCCAAGCAGTTCAACAGGTTTTAAGGTTGAAGATGCAATTTTAGATTTAAACGATATTGAGGAATAGAGGAAATAAGGTGTTTTCATATATTATTGCAATTATATGCGGAATACTGGTTATAGCGGTTGATGCCTTTTCTAAGCTTTATATTATTTCCAATTTTGATTTAGGTCAGACTGCTCCTTTTATTAATGGGTTATTAGATATTGTATATATACATAATCGCGGTGCCGCATGGGGTGTTTTTGGCGGGAAAACCGTGTTTTTAATACTGATTACGGTTGCGGTTATGCTTTTGTGTATACTTTTTTTAATAAAGAACGCAAAAAACAGTAAGCTTATGTTTTGGGCAGTAATACTTATAATTTCAGGCGGTCTTGGTAATATGTATG
This sequence comes from Acutalibacteraceae bacterium, assembly GCA_045578145.1. Lineage (GTDB taxonomy): Bacteria > Bacillota > Clostridia > Oscillospirales > Acutalibacteraceae > UBA737. The sequence goes on along the minus strand of JAZNJT010000059.1, from coordinate 23,726 downwards.
ACCGCATTTTCAGGGACGGCAACGTGGTTGATTTTCTGCATTTCGAATTTTGGCCCCAATTTCCCGTCTTTAATATCGCCGATTGTGCGGTAGTTATCGGTGGTGGACTTTTAATACTTTATTTCATAATTGATACTTATAAGGATTACAAAAAGCAGGAAAAAGATGCAGATATTTGAAACAATTTATAATGCTGAAACTACTCAAAGACTTGATGTTTTTGTAAGTAATGTGCTAGATATTTCTCGATCAAGAGCTGTGAATCTTATTGCGGAGGGTAATGTTATTGTAAATGGCAAGACATCCTCTAAAAATACAAAGCTTATTTCTGGTATGGCTGTTAAAATAACCGTTCCTGAACCTGTAAACCTAGATATTACAGCAGAGAATATACCGCTCGAAATAATTTTTGAGGATGAAGACCTTTTGGTAGTCAATAAGCCTAAAGGTATGGTAGTGCATCCTGCCGCAGGCAATTATTCGGGAACACTGGTTAACGCTCTAATGTATCATTGCGGTGATTCACTTTCGGGAATAAACGGTGTAATGCGTCCAGGAATAGTTCATAGAATTGATAAAAATACAAGTGGTCTTTTGATGGTTGCAAAAAATGATTTTGCTCATAATTTTTTGGCAAATCAAATTAAGGACCATTCATTTACAAGGGAATATGCTGCTATTTGTTACGGTAATGTTAAAAATGACAGTGGCATTATTAATGCCCCAATTGCAAGACACCCAATAAAGCGAAAACAGATGGCTGTAGTATCAGGCGGTAGAGATGCGATAACTCACTATGAGGTTGCAGAGCGTTTGAACGGTTTTACCTATTTAAAATTAAAACTTGAAACAGGTAGAACGCATCAAATCAGGGTTCATATGGCATATATAGGTCATGCGGTGGCAGGAGACGATGTTTACGGACCTAAGAAGGTTATAACCGAGCTTTGCGGTCAATGTCTGCATGCTCAGAAATTAGGCTTCATTCATCCGCGAAGTAAGAAATATATTGAATTTTCAAGCGATTTGCCTGAATATTTTATTGAGTTTTTAAAGAGGAAAAGAGTTTAATGGGAATATTTGATGGCTGTTTATTAGCTTGTGATATTGACGGAACATTGGTAGAAGACGGATTTATTAATCCTCGAAATCTTGAAAAAATTGATTACTTTTTTAAAGAGGGCGGTATGTTTTCGCTCTCTACAGGGAGAAGTGTTGTCGCTATCAGTGAGGTGCTGAGTATACTAAAAAAAGTTTCGCCCTCAATTGTTGCCAACGGTTGTATGATATATGATTATGAGAATGAAAAATCTCTTTATGAGGCCTATATTTCGAGTAACGATTATACCATTACAAAGCAAATAGTTGAAAGCGATATGAACATCGGTGTTGAAATTCACTCGGGTAAAAACGTATTTGCTGTAAGATGCACATCTGAGTCTGATGACCATCAGAGCTATGAAAAAATGCAGGTAGAAAAGATTTCATTTGACGAAGCATGTAAGCATAAATGGAATAAAGCAATTTTTATGTTTGACTCGCTTGAAGATAGGGAAACATTTAAAAAAGTCACTTGTATAAAGAGTGAAAATTCTGATTTTATTGATACTTGTGCTACCTTTGGAGGTAGGACAAGATATTATTATGAACAATTACCAAAAGGTGTTTCTAAGGCTGAAACATTATTGCAACTTAAGAATATTCTTGCTGTTAAGAATGGTGGGTTGTTTGCAATAGGTGATTATTATAATGATCTTGGTATGATAAAATGTGCTGATATTGGTGCCGCTACTGCTCAGGCACCTGATGATATAAAAATGTTTGCAGAATTTGTGGCAGGAAGCTGTAAAGATGGTGCTGTTGCAGATTTTATTGAATATTTAACAAATAAATTTAGTGCAAAGTAATTTGCATTTAAAATATGAAAGGATGGAAAAGATGGATATTGCAGTAAAAAAAGAATTGCAAATCAAAGCCCTAAAAATCAGAAAGGGCATTATTGAGGGGGTTCATGCCGCAAAGTCGGGACATCCCGGCGGTTCACTTTCAATTGCTGAAATAATGACATATCTTTATTTTAAGCAGATGAATATTGACCCCGAAAATCCTAAGTGGGAGAATAGAGACCGTTTTGTTTTGTCAAAGGGTCACGCTGCTCCCGTACTATATGCCACATTGGCTCTTAGAGGATTTTTTGATATAGAGCTTATCAAAACTTTGCGTAATCAGAATAGTATTCTTCAGGGACATCCTGATATGAAAAAAATTCCTGGTGTTGATATGTCAACAGGCTCTTTAGGTCAGGGCGTTTCGGCCGCTGTTGGTATGGCTCTTTCTGCAAAGCACTTTGGTAACGATTTTAAGGTTTACTCGGTTTTGGGTGACGGTGAAATCGAAGAAGGTCAGGTTTGGGAGGCTGCAATGTTTGCGGCAAATAAGGGACTTTCAAATCTAACAATCTTTGTTGATAATAATAATCTTCAGATTGACGGTACTATTGAAGAAGTGAATTCTGCATGTCCTATTGATAAAAAATTTGAAGCATTTAATTGGCACACTATTGTTATTGATGACGGTAATGATTTCGATCAGATAGAAGATGCACTTAATGAGGCTATGACTGTCGACAAGCCTGTTGCAATAATTGCTAAAACTGTTAAGGGCAAGGGCATATCATATATGGAAAATCAAGTAAGTTGGCATGGTGCTGCTCCTAATGATGAACTTTATGAGCAAGCAATGGCAGAGCTTAATGCGGAATTAGCTAAGTTAGAGGAGGGCAAGTAAATGTCAGATGTTAAAATGGTTGCTACACGTGCAAGTTTCGGCGCTGCGCTTAAAGAGTTAGGCAATGAAAGAGAAGATTTCGTAGTATTAGATGCCGATCTTGCCGCTGCTACACAAACAGGCGCTTTTAAAAAGGAATTCCCTGACAGATTTTATGACTGCGGTATTGCAGAACAGAATATGGTAAGCATTGCCGCAGGTATCGCCGCTACCGGCAAAAAGGTAGTTTGCAGTTCTTTTGCAATGTTCGCTGCTGGGCGTGCTTTTGAACAGGTAAGAAACTCTATTGGTTATCCACATCTTAATGTTGTTATTGGTGCTACACACGCTGGTATTTCTGTTGGTGAAGACGGTGCTACACATCAGTGCTGTGAAGATATAGCTTTAATGCGTACAATTCCAGGTATGACTATTATTAATCCTGCTGATGATATAGAAGCAAAGCTTGCAGTACGTGCTGCTTTGGATCATGACGGACCTGTTTATTTGCGTTTTGGCCGTCTTGCTGTTCCTGTTGTTTGCAGTGATGATTATAAATTCGAAATTGGCAAGGGTGTACAGCTTAAAGATGGTAACGATGTCACCATTGTGGCCACAGGTCTTATGGTGAACGAGGCTTTACAGGCTCATGAGCTTTTAAAGACTGAGGGTATTAATGCCAGAGTTATAAACATTGCAACAATTAAACCCTTAGATGCTGAAATTATAATAAAAGCTGCGAAAGAAACAGGTGCTATTGTTACTGCTGAAGAACATTCGGTTATCGGTGGATTGGGAAGTGCTGTTAGCGAGTTGCTTGCTGAAGAATATCCAACACCGGTTGTAAAACTTGGAGTATATGACAAATTTGGCCATTCGGGCCCTGCTCCAAAGCTTCTTGATGAGTTTGGACTAAGAGCTGTAAATATTGTGGAAAAGGTTAAAAAAGCAATTTTAATGAAATAAAATACGATAATAAAATGCACCCTAAATTTTAGGGTGCATTTTATTATCTAAAGAATTTTTTTTATATCATAAAGGGAAGTGATTTCAAAATCGCTTTTATATTTAGGTAATAGGTATGATGGATTAAACCAACAGGTATCAATAGAAGAATTTATACCACCTAAAATATCAGAACTTTGACTATCTCCTATAATCAGCATTTTATTACGGTCTTTTTCTTTAATGTTTTTGATAACATAATCAAAATATTCTTTTTCTGGTTTTTGGTGGCCTGTATTTTCTGAAACGAAAATTTCATCAAAATATGGCTCCAAACCGGAATTTTTGATACGTTTATACTGTGTAAGCGATAAACCGTTTGTAGTAGCGTATAGCATGTAGCCTTTTTTCTTTAAATATTTCAAAATTTCTATTGCTCCGTCGATTTTAAAATACGTCTCCGAAAGATTTAAACAGTAGTCCTTTGAAATTGCAGCAGTATCAGCTTCAATATCATAAATTGAAATTAATGTTTTAAATCTACCCTCAAAAATATCGCTTTTCGGTATTTCGCCGCGTTCAAATTGCTCCCAATAATTCCGATTTATATCAGAATACTTATTTATAGCTTTTTCATCGTTAGGTAAATTGTATTTCTGCAGAACTTTTTTAACAGCTACCTTTTCTGCTTTATTAAAATCAAGCAGAGTGTTATCTATATCTAAAAAAATTGAAGTATATTTTTTCAAAATATCACCTATGTATTAGAAAAATATTGAAAAAAGTGTGGAAACAAAAGAAATTAAATAATCAGTACCAAACATAATTAATAAACCCAGCACCAACATACCTGAAGACACACCGCCGATAGCGGCAATACCCATCTTATAAAAACGGTTATCGGTTTGACTGTTTTTATATACTCGGATTTTTTCGAGACAATGCTTTTTATATAGATTGTAACCGAAAATACCTGTATATATTGTGGTTGCGATTTCAACTAAATTTTGAAAAGTAGTAGCAAGAATAGAAAATGCGGTTTTAAATGTGTCAAGGTTTCGGAATGTTGTAATAGCATATTCAAAATTTCCGCTAAGTATAGCTTGGGTAACGTTATCAAACAAAGCATTACTTTCATTAAAGGTTAGGAGAGATACTATAATGCTTATCGCCGCACCGATTACGGAGAAAATTAAAGCGTTTTTATACATTTTTCTATAAAAAAACCAAAGTGCCGCACCAAACGGACCAAAAAAGAAACTTAAAACAGCTACAGGCCAACACCAAGATATTTTTGAATTTGTAAGTTCCATTTTTTGAAATTTAGGTAAAATATTACTTGCTTTTTTTCCTATAAAAAGACTTAATTCTTCGGCAGAGATTTCTTCAACACCGGTATCACCGAAAGGAGTGTTAGTTGAGTTGGGATTAAATGGGGGTATATTTATATTATCTTCTTTTTTAGTTTTTTCTTCTAACTTATTTCCGCAGTTTTTGCAGTATGCATATTCTTGTTCATTTTCTGTTAAACATTCTTTACATATCTTATTCATAAAAATTCTCCAATCACACGAGTGTCATAATTATTATAGGTATATATTCGAGTAAAAGGGAAGAGAGGAAAAACCAAAAAATATTTACTCCGCCAAGCTTTCTGAACCCTACATCTAAATCATCGTTTTTATTTTTAATTTTTTTAATGCATGTTATTGAATGATTTTTATACCAATAGTCACTGAATAAAGCGGATGTAAAACGAATAATCAGGTTTAATATAATACTGATAATAGAAAAAGCAATAACCAAAGGTCCGATTTTTGTTATATTATTAGCTATTGCATCAGCCAACCCTAAATACGAATCATAACCTGCAATACCTAAATTATTAATGGTTATATTAAGCGGTATTGAGAATATAGAGGCAATAATTGTAAGTAAAGCTGTAATTATACCTGTTTTATACATTTTACGTGAAAACATCCACGGTGCAGGGAATAAAAAAGCAGCCCAGTTCCAAGAAATTTTATTGTTTTTGTTTAAGATGGCAAATTTTGGAATATAACGGTGAGTATTAGCTAAAACGAATTTTTTAACATCAGTAGCAACAACGTTATCATCAAATTTATAATCGGCAGGAACACCGCCTAAAAGGTCAAACACAGTAAATCCGTTAGATGAAAATAAATTTGTATTGTCTGTCTGAGTGGTATTTTTTTGTGAATGTCCATTTTGCTTTTTTTCAATTTTTTCACGTGAATATTCTTTATCTGTGCCGTGCAATTCCTCTAAAGCACAGTGGCCGATAGAATTATAACATTCGCGGTGATGAGGTGCTCCGCATACAGGACAGTAAACTATATCATCATCGTCAAACAAATATGATTTGCATCTTACACAACTTATATCTTTAACTTCTTGACTCATGTTAATGCTTCCTTTATATTTATGATTTCGCTAAAAATTTTTGAAAAATATTCCATTCCATAGTTGTGAAATTCATTGTTTTCAATCATTTTCTTAAGCTGTTCAGGACTAACCCATTTAGCTTCTGCCACTTCACTTTTTTGTAGCTTTAAATCAAAAACCTTGACATTTGTTTCAATAAGCCAAACATCAAGTAATGAGTTTCTGCGCTTAATTCTGAAAAGCTTTTTAAGATTTGTTTTATCACTTTTAATTCCGAGTTCTTCAAAAAGTTCGCGATTAGCGGCGGTAAAAGAATCTTCGCCCGAAATAGCAGCACCGCCTGTAGCAGCCCACTCACCTGGCATAAGTCTTTTTTTCTCAGAACGCCTTTGAATTAAAAAATTACCATCGGATGACACAATCCATATATGAACAACTAAGTGGTATTCACCATTTTTCAAAAAAGTTTTACCTCTTAATGTGTGTTTTCCTGTAGGAGTGCCGTTTTCATCAAGGATATCCCATTTTTCTGTTATCATTTCTTTAATACGACCTCTCCGGATTTTTTATAAATACTGTTAGCGTTTACGTATCCTCTTACAGAAGAAAGAGGATAAATGTTTGAGTTTTTGCCGATAACTGTACCTGGGTTTAAAACAGAGCCGCAACCAATCTCAACATTATCACCTAAAATTGCACCGAATTTTTTAAGTCCTGTTTCTATTTTTTTATCATCAAGCTTTACAGTAACCAGTGTTTTATCCGATTTAACATTAGATGTTATAGCGCCCGCACCCATATGTGAATAACTGCCTAATACAGAGTCACCGACATAGTTATAATGCGGCACCTGAACGTGTGAAATTAAAACAACATTTTTAAGTTCAGTAGAATTTCCAACAACGCAATGGTCGCCTATAAATGCATTGCCGCGTATAAAAGCGCAGTGGCGTATTTCACTGTTTTCACCAATAATACAAGGTCCTGTGATATATGCGGTTGGGGCAATTTTTGCACTTTTAGCAATCCAAATATTCTCGTCTTTGTTTTCATATATATTTTTATCTAAAGTCGGACCTAATTTTTTAATAAAATCGTTTATTTTAGGTAATACCTCATAACATAGCTCAATACCCTCAAATAAAGGGGAAACAAGTGTGCTTTCAAGTGAAAATAATTTATTAATTTTAAGATTGTTCATAAAAAACTCCTAATTATTAATAATATCTGTATAATTATATCAGTTAATTAAAATTTTTTCAACAATTTATATCTTTACTATTGTAAAATTTTTATAAATGTGTTAAAATAATAACAGTAATTTGCTTGTTGCGTACTATAGTGTGCGAATGGGCGGGTCCTGTGCGACGGGACACTACGAACCATGTCAGGCGGGGAACCGAGCAGCATTAAGTAGTTTTTCCTGTGCGCCGCAGCAAATCGGCTCATTCGTACACCATAGTACGCAATTTTATTAATATCAGAGGTGATAGTATGGCATATCAAGCACTATACCGCAAATACAGACCACAAACCTTTTCTGATGTAGTAGGTCAGGAACATATAACCGAAACCTTAAAAAAACAGTTGTGTGAAGGTAAGACCGTTCATGCATATCTTTTTTCAGGAACTCGAGGTACGGGTAAGACCAGCTGTGCTAAAATATTAGCAAAGGCTGTTAACTGTATTAATTCTGATAACGGGGACCCATGCTTAGAGTGTGATAGCTGTGAAAATATCGCAAGTGGCGAAAATACCGACATTATTGAGATTGATGCGGCATCTAACAACAGTGTTGACAGTATAAGAGAACTTCGCGATCTAGTTAATTTTACACCAACTAATTCAAAATATAGGGTTTATATTATCGATGAGGTTCATATGCTCTCATTAAGCGCTTTTAATGCTTTACTTAAAACCCTTGAAGAACCGCCTGCTTATGTTATTTTTATACTTGCTACTACTGAAATTCATAAGCTTCCTGCTACTATTCTTTCCCGATGTCAGCGCTTTGATTTCAGGAGAATTGAAAATGAAAAAATTTGTAAAAGAATTCAATATATCGCCCAAAATGAAGGCTTAAACGTTACAGAAGATGCTGCTATGCTTATTGCTGCCGCGGCAGACGGCGGTATGCGTGATGCACTTTCAATATTAGACCTTTGTGCTGCAAGCTCAAATGAAATAGATGAAGCAACGGTAGAAAATGTTTGTGCTATGGCAGGCAATGAATATTTAACCGAGCTTGCTGAAAATATTAAAAACCACCGAACAGAAGACGCATTGTTACTTATTGAAAAGCTTCATAATTCCTCTGTGGATATGCTAAGACTTTTATCAGGGCTTATTTCACATTACCGTGATTTGATGATTATTAAAGCGGTTAAAGGTAAAAACCGACCTATAGTATGCTCAACTAAAAAGTTAACTATTTTAGAAGAACAGGCAAAAGATTATGATATCCGTGATATAATGTACTGTATTTCGGTTTTACAATCTGCTACTGTTTCTATGCAGTCGGGTAACAGACGATGTGAAATGGAAATGTCAGTAATTCGTATGTGTGACCCTAGAATGTCAGACGATATTATTTCTCTTGAAAGACGTATTGCGACACTTGAGAACGGTGCTAAGAGTTTTGTTCCAACAAAGGTTATGCCCGTTGATGATACAGAAGAAACACTTATAGTTGAAAATGAGGTTGCTCTGCCAATTGCTACTGTTTCTGAAGGAGATATTAATAAGCTTGATAAATGGCATGAAATATTAGGCATTATTAAAAATGAGGCTCCACTGCTTTGGGGAGTTCTGACAGATTCATCTGCATATATAAAGGGTGAATTTCTATTAATAGATGCTCCAAATCCGCAATTTAGAACTATGATTAATAGCGGAAACTCACAGTATAAGGACAGTATTCGCAAAGCGGCTCTTACGGTTTTAGGAAAGACCTATAAATTGGGTCCTTACACTAAAATAAATACCTCTGCTGAGGTTGACCCTTTGCAAGAAATAGCAGATAAACTTAAAAATTTTGAAATTAATTAAAGGATAAGGTGATATAAATGAAAGTAAGAATACCAAATTCGGGCGGACCTTCTAATATGAATCAGATGCTAAAACAGGCACAAAAGATGCAGGCTGATATGCAAGCTTTACAGGAGGATTTGGAAAACCGCGAGTTTTCTGCAACCTCAGGCGGAGGTATGGTTGAGGTAACTGTTGATGGTAAGCATTTTATAAAATCTATTAAAATTAATCCAGAAGCTATTGACCCCGATGATGCTGAAATGCTTGAAGACCTTGTTACAGTAGCCGTTAATGAGGCTGTTGCTAATGCCACAAAAACTTCTGAGGAAGAAATGGGAGCTATAACCGGCGGTCTTAACATGCCTGGTCTGTTTTAATTATGGCTAATAACAATATTGTACCTCTAATTGAACTTATTTCTCAGTTTGAGCGCTTACCCGGTATTGGTAAGAAAACCGCTCAAAGACTGGCTTACAGCATTTTGGAGCAGCCGCCTGAAAGGGCAGAAAAATTTGCCGAGGCACTTATAAATGCTAAGCGAAAAATACATTTTTGTAAAGAATGTCAAGGTCTTACGGATATGGATACTTGTGCTATTTGCTCTAATGAAGCAAGAAATCGTTCTATTATATGTGTAGTAGCAGAGCCGAAAGACGTAATGGCTTTTGAACGTACAGGTGAATATAACGGTTTGTATCATGTTTTACATGGAGTTATATCTCCGCTTGACAGAATTTCACCCGACCAACTTAAAATTAAAGAACTGATGTCAAGGCTTTCAAGCGGTGAGGTTATGGAAATTATTATGGCTACTAATCCCACTGTTGAGGGTGAAGCTACTGCAAGTTATATTTCGAGACTTGTAAAGCCTATGGGGATTAAAGTAACTCGTTTAGCTTACGGAATACCTGTTGGCAGTGATTTGGAATATGCCGACCAATTTACATTAGCCAGAGCGCTTGAGGGTAGAAACGAAATATAATCTATAAAGGTTGCAAAATAATGACACAAGAAAAAATAAACAGAATTAATGAACTATCGCGGAAACAAAAAAGTGTTGGTCTCACAGAAGAAGAAAAGCAGGAGCAATATGCTTTAAGACGAGAATATATTGAAGGCTTTAAGGCTTCCTTGGTCTCCCAACTTGAAAATACGTATATAGTTGAGCCTGACGGCACAAAAAGAAAGGTTAAGCGCACCGATGAAGATTCTTCTAACTGATAGCAGTACATTGATTTGTAATAATGATTTATCACTTGATGTATTTAAAAAATACGGTGAATTAGCTGTTTTTCAGAATATAAACCGTGATGAATTATTAAAGGAAATTGTTGATACTGATATTGTTTTATGTAATAAAACTGTAATTGATAGGGAAGTATTTCAAAAAGCGAAACGTCTTAAATATATAGGTACCTTTGCTACAGGCTATAATAATATTGATATTTCTGTAGCTAATGAAAAAGAAGTTACTGTTTGTAATGCGCCAGATTATTCAACTAACGCTGTTGCACAACAGGTGATGGCATATATCCTTATGCATTATACTAAAGTGAATGAGTATAACGATTTCGTTAAAGATAACGGCTGGTTAAATTCCAACACTTTTTCACCGCTTGTATTTCCGACTGATGAGTTAGCAGACAAAATTTTAGGTATTGTAGGTTTTGGAAGTATCGGTAAGGCGGTTGCAAAAATTGCAATGGCATTTGGTATGAAAGTTTTAGTTCACACAAGAACTAAAATAGAATACGAAAATGTAGAATTTGTTTCTTTTAATGAACTACTTTATAAATCAGATATTATCACGCTTCACTGTCCGCTGACTGAACAAACAGCCAATCTGATGAATAAAGATTCATTTTTTAAAATGAAAGACGGTGCATTTTTTATTAATACCTCACGCGGCGGAACCGTTGATGAAGATGCTTTATTTGTAGCTCTAACTTCGGGCAAACTTTCGGGCGCTGCTGTTGATGTTTTAAAGCAAGAGCCAATGAGCAGCGATTGTGTTCTTCAAAAAGCTCCTAATATTATTATAACTCCTCATTCGGCTTGGGCGCCGCTTACTACAAGAAAACGTCTTTTAAAGCTTGTTGAGTATAATTTAAATGTGTTTTTAAACGGAAAACCTCAAAATGTTGTAAATTAATATTATAATTTAGGGAAGTGTAAATAATATGTTTTCAAGGGTTGGCGGTATCGGAATTTTCGGTATTAATTCATATATGATTGAAATAGAAGCCGATGTTTCGGGTGGCTTGCCTGCTTTTGATATTGTTGGTCTTCCCGATACAGCGGTTAAAGAGTCACGCGACCGAATACGCGCCGCAATTAAAAACTGCGGTTTCAAATTCCCTGTTGGTAGAATTACTGTGAATTTAGCCCCTGCTGACCGAAAAAAAGAGGGCTCACTTTATGATGTTCCAGTACTGCTTGCAATACTTAAAGCTTCGGGACAGTTAAAGTGTGACATTGAAAATTCTATTGTAATTGGTGAGGTAGCCCTTGACGGTATGATACGTGAGGTAAACGGAGTATTAGCTATTGCAATTACCGCAAAGGAGAATGGAGTAGAAAATATTTTTGTGCCGTTTGATAATGCGGCTGAGGCCTCAGTTGTAGACGGAATTAATGTTTACGGTGTTAAGAATTTAAAAGAATTATTAGCACATTTGAAAGGTGAAGAACTATTAAAACCTTTTGATAAACCGATTAAAGATAATTTGATTAATTTGCATATTCCCGATTTTGCAGATGTTAAAGGGCAAATTGCTGCAAAAAAAGCACTTGAGGTTGCTGCTGCCGGTGGTCATAATTTGCTTATGGTGGGACCTCCAGGCGCGGGTAAAAGTATGCTTGCTAAAAGACTTCCAGGAATACTTCCTGAAATGACATTTGAGGAATCTATTGAAACTACAAAAATTCATTCTATTGCAGGTCTTATCAATTCAGATAATCCTTTAATTACAACAAGACCTTTTCGTTCACCGCATCATACAGTGTCTTCTGCGGCACTTGCGGGCGGCGGTGCTGTTCCAAGACCTGGCGAGATATCACTTGCACATAACGGAGTGTTATTTCTTGATGAATTGCCCGAGTTTCGACGTGATGTTATGGAAGCTTTAAGACAACCCTTAGAGGATAGTAAAGTTACGGTATCTCGTGTTGCAGGAACTCTTACATATCCTAGCTCTATTATGCTTATAGCCGCAATGAATCCTTGTCCTTGCGGTTTTTACGGTCATCCAACTAAAGCCTGCACCTGTACCCCAAATGCTGTTCACAAGTATTTAAACCGCGTTTCAGGACCAATGCTTGATAGAATTGATTTACAGGTTGAAGTACCTCCCGTTGATTATTCTGCACTTAGTTCTGACAGAAAAGAAGAAAGTTCGTTAGAAATCAGAGAACGTGTTAATAAAGCACGTAAAATCCAAACAGAAAGATATGAAGGAACGGGTATTACCTGTAATGCTAGGTTAACTCCGGACCTTATTAAAAAATATTGCAAATTGACTGAGGAGGCTTCACGTTACCTTGAGCTTTCGTTTGAAAGACTTGGTATGTCGGCACGTGCCTATGATAGAATATTAAAGGTTGCAAGAACTATTGCCGACCTTAATAGTAGTGAAATTATTGAAAAAGAGCATATATTTACTGCAATATCTTTCCGAAGTCTTGACAGTAAATATTGGGGCAAATAACAATGAATATTGAAATTTTATTTGAAGATAATGATATTGTTGTTTGCATAAAACCTTGCGGCATACTTTCTCAAAGTGATTCTAAAAACAGTGAAAGTATGATAACCTTACTTGAAAAACTTTGCGGTTCATCAATTTTTCCTCTTCACAGACTTGATAGAGAAGTAGGCGGAGTAATGGTTTATGCTAAAAACAAATACTCTGCGGCAAAAATTTCAAAAGCTATTGCATGCAATTCTTTTAACAAAAAATATATTGCTTTGGTTCATGGTATTCCTGAAAATTTAAGTGGCGAAATGCATGATTTGTTATTTAAGGACAGCAATAAAAACAAAAGCTTTGTAGTAAAGCGTGAACGAAAGGGTGTTAAACAAGCTTCTTTGGCATACACAACGCTTAAAAAATTAATTATTAATGATGAGAAATATTCTATTCAATCGGTCAAACTTTTTACGGGCAGAACTCATCAAATACGTGTTCAGTTTTCTTCACGTAAAATGGCGCTTGCAGGTGATAAAAAGTACGGTGCAAAGGATAGCTTTAAAAATATTGGTCTTTGGTCATATAAAATAGCTTTTGATCACCCTAAAACTAAGCAACTAATTGAGTTTTCAGCTTCACCTCAAAATTTCATAAAAGAATATATGTAAAAAGGACTGTTCTTTTGAACAGTCCTTAATTTCATTTTTCATTAATTTATTTTGTACCGAAAATTCTGTCGCCTGCATCTCCAAGACCTGGAACTATATAGCAGTGGTCGTTAAGCTTTTCGTCAAGCCCTGCACAGTATACAGGAACATCGGGATGCGCTTTTGTGAATGCCTCAACACCCTCAGGTGCCGCAATTATACACATAAATTTAATTCTTTTCGGATTGAATTCTTTAATACGGGCTACTGCATCTATCGCACTGCCGCCAGTTGCTAACATCGGGTCTAAGACAAAAACGTCTCTTTCTTGAAGGTCGCTCGGTAACTTACAATAATAATCAACGGGTGTGTGTGTTTCTGGGTCACGGTACATACCAATATGGCCTACCTTTGCGGCAGGAATAAGATTAAGCACACCGTCAACCATACCAAGACCTGCGCGAAGAATAGGCACAAATGCCATTTTTCTGCCTGCTAAAACCTTTGTTTTTGCAAAAGTAATCGGTGTTTTAGTTTCTACTTCCATAAGAGGTAAATCACGTGTTGATTCATAACACATAAGCATAGCAATTTCGCTTATAAGCTCTCTGAATTGTTTAGAGCCTGTTGTTTCATCACGTAAAATTGATAACTTATGCTGAATTAAGGGGTGGTCCATAATAAATACATTGTTATTCATAATTTTTTCTCCTTATTGATTTTCTATTTCTGTAATTTTATCTATTCTTCTTTGATGGCGGTCACCTTCAAACTTGGTATCAACAAAAAGGTCTGCTAATTCAACTGCAGTACCTACGCCTATTACTCTGCCACCTAAGCACAATACATTTGAGTTGTTGTGAAGACGAGTATATTTTGCAGAGAAATGCTCACTGCAAGCGGCGGCACGAATACCTTTCACTTTGTTTGAAGCAATCGACATTCCAATACCTGTTCCGCAAACCAGAATTCCTAACTCACATTCTTTGTTAACTATGCTGTTGCAAACCTTAATTGCAATATCAGGATAATCAACAGAAACCTGTTCATAAATACCAAAGTCACAGATTTCAAAGCCTCTGTTCTTTAAGTTTTCAGCTATTGCGTTCTTGTGTACAAGTCCGCCGTGGTCACAACCGATAGCAATTTTCATTACTTATTTTCTCCTTTTTGTTTTAATTCTCTTTCGGCCTGAGGTAGTCTTAAATAAACAGGTAACAACTCATTAGGAGATGAGGTTTTACCCGATTTTATCTTTTTTAATGCCGCAAAACCAACACCGACTGCATTTTGATATCTATGTTTTATATCAGATAAAATAACATCTTCGATGTCTTTCACATAAGGATAAAATACATTAGCGCCATCTCCTACAATAATAATTTTATTTTTCGAAGATAAATTACTAATTTCGTTTTTTAATTCTTCGCACATTAAAGCGCGGTCGTCACATAGCCTTGAAATTACACCGTTTTTAATTTCAAAAAGCGCGTTATATACCTGATTACATCTAGCATCCATTACAGCGCATACTATACAATCTGTTTCAGTATAATTATTAGCTATCGTCAATAGAGTAGAAACACCAACACACTTTTTTTTGCAAGGTGCGGCAAGACCTTTAATAGCACTTATACCAATTCTTATACCTGTGAATGAGCCGGGGCCTTCTGACACAGCAAAAGCATCAATATCAGAAATTTCTGTTTTTGAGGATTTCAAAAGAGTTTCTACCATAGGCATTAATGTTTGAGAATGTGTAAGTTTTACGTTAATAAAGGTTGAAGCAATAATATTTTCATCCTCTAAAATAGCAACAGAGCAAGGCACTGCCGAACATTCAATACTAAGTATTTTCATATATTATCATCCTTACGGTGAACTGTTATTTTCCTAGACTGTTCACCTAAACTTTCTATTTCTACATATATAGTGTTTTGAGGCAAAGCATTTTCTATGTTTTCGCTCCATTCAGCAGCAATAACACCGCCAGTTTCAAGATAGTCAAAAAATCCGCTAGAATACAGCTCGTCCCAACTGGAAATACGATACATATCAAAATGATAAATATCAAGCCTTCCGCCGAGATATTCGTTTATTAGAGCAAAAGTAGGGGAAGTGACATTGCCTTGAAAACCAAGGCCTTTTGCTAGACCTTTTGTAAAATGGGTTTTTCCCATACCAAGATTTCCTCGAAAAGCTATAACCTCACCACCCGTAAGACTGCTTGCAAGTTTTTCGGCAATCTTTTCGGTTTCCTTGGGTGAGTTTGAAATATATTCCTGCATTTTATCACCAAAAACAATTATTTAATATATAATAACACATATTTATTAAAATTTAAAGTATTACTTGAATATTTATTTATATTATTATATAATTACTTAGTAAAGGAGGTTTTGTATGAAACATTTGTTATCGCGTTTTGCTGACTTTTTTCGTGAGTCGGACAAGTTTTTGTTAATTTTGTGTCTTTGTGCAACCTCTTACGGCTGTATCGCGGTTTTTTCTACAACCTACTATACTGAAAATATAAGACCTGTAATTATACAATTCATTGCAATGCTTATCGGTATTGTAGCTTCGGTTATAATTTCTGCTTATGATTATGAACGGATACTGAGCCGATGGTATTTAATTGCGACTTTAGGCTTGATACCTGTTTTTCTTACTTTTTTTATCGGATTTGCACCCGGAAGCACTGATGACAAGGCATGGCTTGACCTAGGTTTCACCACATTTCAGCCATCAGAACTACTTAAAATTTGTTTTATAGTAACCTTTAGCTATCATCTTCGCGCAGTTAAACAAAACATAAATAAACTTAAAGTTTTAATACCTGTTTGTATTCACGGTGCTTGCCCAATAGTACTAATTCATTTTCAGGGTGACGACGGAACGGCTCTTGTATTTGCTATAATAATGATTTTTATGATGTGGTCGGCAGGTGTTTCTTGGAAATATTTTCTTATTGCTTTTTCTACAGCACTTGCTTCTTCACCGATAATATATTTCTTTATAATGAATGAAGACCAACGAGAACGTGTAAAATTGCTTTTTAACATTGAGGGAGATATTAAGGGTGTTGGTTATCAACAGTGGCGTGGACGTGTTGCGCTAGCTAACGGAGGAGTCTTTGGTCAGGGCTTTTTAAAGGGCGACTTAACACAGGCGGGGGTTATACCTGAAAGCCACAATGACTTTATATTTGTAAGTATAGGCGAAGAATTTGGATTTTTAGGCTGTTTGGTAGTTTTATTGTTACTTGCTGCTATTTGCCTTAGATGCATAAGAATCGCAAGAATATGCACAAATGATGCAGGCAAATATATTTGTGTGGGCATTTTTGCAATGTTGTTTGCACAATCTGTTATTAATATTGGAATGTGCACCTCGGTTTTACCCGTTATAGGCATTACTTTACCGTTTTTTAGCTCGGGAGGTACATCTTTGTTATGCTTATATCTTGGCGTTGGTTTAGCCCTAAACGTGTATAAGCACAGAAATTCGCGCACAATTTATTTACACGACTGAATTAGCCTCTGCTTATGCAGAGGCTGTTTGACTGATTTGTGCATAATTCATAAATTAATACCGATTAAGTTTTTCATTATGTGCAACAGGTAAAATATTAAAAAATTATAAATATTTCTTGCATATTTATTCAAAATATGGTATTATTTATGCATAGAAATTAAAAATATTGCATATTTATGCAAAACGGAGGAATAAAGATGAATAAAAAAGAAATAAAAAAGGTAGTTCTTGCATATTCAGGCGGTTTGGATACATCAATAATCATTCCGTGGCTAAAGGAAAACTACAATAATCCTGAAATTATTGCTGTTTCAGGTAATGTTGGTCAGGCGAGTGAGCTTGAGGGACTTGAAGAAAAAGCAATCAAAACAGGTGCTTCAAAATGCTATATTGAAGATTTAACAGAAGAATTTTTGACTGATTATGTATTTCCTTGTGTGCAAGCAGGCGCACTTTATGAGGAATATATGTTAGGTACTGCATTTGCGCGTCCTCCAATTGCAAAAAGAATTGCTGAGATAGCTATTGCTGAAGGGGCGGACGCTATTTGTCACGGCTGTACTGGTAAGGGTAATGACCAGGTTCGTTTTGAGCTTGCTATTAAGGCTATTGCACCAGATATGCCTATTATCGCTCCTTGGAGAGAGTGGGATATCAAATCACGTGAGGAAGAAATTGCATATGCCGAGGCACACAATGTACCTTTAAAAATAAACCGTGAAACAAACTATTCGAAAGACAAAAATATCTGGCACTTATCACACGAAGGTCTTGACCTAGAAGATCCTGCTAACGAGCCGCAATACAACAAAGAAGGCTTTTTGGAAATGGGTGTTTCTCCCGAAATGGCACCTGATAAGCCTACCTATGTATCTCTCCACTTTGAACAGGGCATTTGTACTGCAGCAGACGGTAAAGAAATGGGTGCAGTAGAACTTGTGGAATACCTTAATAAGTTAGGCGGAGAAAACGGTATTGGTCTTCTTGATATTGTTGAAAACCGTCTTGTTGGTATGAAATGCCGTGGCGTTTATGAAACCCCTGGCGGAGCTATTCTTTATAAGGCACATTCTGTACTTGAGAGTATTTGTCTTGATAAGGATACAGCTCATTATAAATCGCTTGTAGCACAAAAACTTGCTGAAAATGTTTATAATGCGCTTTGGTTTACTCCTTTAACACAGGCAATTCTTGCATTTGTTAAAGAAACACAGAAAACTGTTACAGGCGATGTAACCTTAAAGCTTTACAAAGGTAATATGATAAATGCCGGTGTTACTTCACCATATTCACTTTATGACCCCGAAATTGCTACCTTTGATGAAGATGAAGTTTATGATCAGAAGGATTCACAGGGATTTATAAACCTTTACGGACTTCCTACAAAGGTTTATGCAAAAATGAAAGCAAAGAATAATTTAAAATAAGTAGGTTTTAATAATGGATAAAATGTGGGCAGGAAGATTTGAAAAAGCACTTGATAAAGAGGCTGACGATTTTAATTCTTCCATTCATTTTGACAGCAGAATGTATAAGCAGGATATTATGGGTTCTATTGTTCATGCAAAAATGCTTGGCGATAAGGGTATAATTTCTGAAGTTGAAAAAGAAGAAATAATAAATGGTCTTAGCGGTATTTTAGAGGACATCGAAAACGGGAATTTACCGTTTGATATGAATTCTGAGGATATTCATATGTTTATTGAGTCTGAGCTTACAAAAAGAATTGGTGATTCAGGTAAAAGACTACACACTGCAAGAAGCCGTAATGACCAAGTGGCTCTTGACATAAGGCTTTATTTAGCTAATGAATGTGAGGAAATCGGCAAACTTATCGTAAATCTTATAAAAGCAATTAAAGAAAAAGCCGAAGAAAATAGCGATGCCATAATGCCGGGTTACACTCATCTTCAACGCGCTCAACCGATTACCTTTGCTCACCACATTTTAACCTATGCTTTTATGTTAAAGCGTGATTATGACAGATTAGACGATGCTGTTGCGAGAATGCTTTCACAGTGTCCCATAGGTTCTTGCGCATTAGCAGGTACTACATACAATACTGACAGAAAATGGGAAGCTGAGCGCTTAGGCTTTAGTGGTATCTGTCTTAACAGTATTGACGGTGTGTCTGATAGAGATTTTTGTGTTGAGCTTTTAAGTGCATATTCAATTTTGATGATGCACTTGTCTCGTTTTTCTGAGGAAATTATTCTTTGGTCAAGTTGGGAATTTAAGTTTTGCGAGCTTGATGATAGTTATACAACAGGCTCAAGTATTATGCCACAAAAGAAAAATTCCGATATGGCAGAGTTAGTCCGTGGAAAAACAGGCAGAGTTTATGGCAATTTGATGGCGTTACTCACTACATTAAAGGGTTTACCACTGGCATATAACAAGGATATGCAAGAGGATAAGGAAGCAATATTTGATGCGGTTGATACTGTTAAAAAATGTCTTAGTATTTTTGCACCTATGATTTCAACAATGAAAACTAACAAGGCTAATATGAAAAAGGCAGCAGGTGAGGGATTTATTAATGCTACGGACCTCGCAGATTATCTTGTTAAAAAGGGTATGCCTTTTAGAACTGCTTATAAACACGTTGGAGAAATTGTAAGTTTCTGCATTAAAAACGGATATGTTCTTGAGAATTTACCGCTTTCTGAATATAAAAAATTTGATTCTTCCTTTGAAGATGATTTGTATAATGATATTTCTCTCGAAACCTGTGTTAATAAGCGAATTTCTGCAGGTAGCACAGGTCCTCAGTCTGTTATGACACAAATCGAATATTTTACGGAGTTTTTAAATGAAAAAGGTATTTATTGATGGCAGTGTGGGTACAACGGGTTTACGCATTGCTGAAAGGCTTGAAAACCGAAAAGATATTGAATTAATAAAATTAAAAGAAGAAAACCGTAAAGACATTGCTTTTAGAAAAAAAGCCTTAAACGAGGCTGATATTGTCTTTTTATGTTTACCCGATGAGGCGGCTATAGAGGCAATTACACTAATTGAAAATGATAATACAGTAGTACTCGATACATCTACTGCGCACAGAACAAACCCACAGTTTGCTTACGGTTTTCCCGAATTATCAACTGAATTTGAGAAAAAAATTAAAACTTCTAAGCGCATTGCGGTACCTGGCTGTCACGCAAGCGGTTTTATAGCTCTTATATATCCACTTATTGAAAGCGGAATTATTAGCAGTGACGTTTTGCTTACTTGTACATCTCTTACTGGATATTCGGGCGGTGGTAAAAAGATGATAGCGGAATATGAAAGCGAAGATGCTGAGGTGTTACTTAAATCACCGCGTCAATATGCTTTGTCACAAAACCATAAGCATTTGCCAGAAATGAAAGTAATTACCGGCATTGATAATCAGCCTGCATTTTTACCGATTGTTAGTGATTTTTACAGCGGAATGGAGGTTACAATTCCTCTATTTGCTAATCAATTAAATGAAGGTTTTACTGCTGAAAATATTAGGAATGTTTATAAGAATAAATATTGCGGACCGATTGTAACCTATGTTGATGAGTTTTCTGAAAACGGTTTTTGCGCCGCTAATAAATTAAGCTATAAAGATAATATGGAAATTTCTGTTAGCGGTAATAATGAACGAATTCTTTTGATTGCTCGCTATGATAATCTTGGTAAAGGTGCATCGGGTGCAGCGGTTGAGTGTATGAATTTATCATTAGGCGTTGATAAAACCACAGGACTTGAATTTTGAGGTGGATTATGAAAATAATTTCTGGCGGTGTTTGTGCCGCAAAAGGCTTTAGTGCAAACGGGATTCATTGCGGAATAAGAAAAAATAAACAGAAGCGTGATTTATCTCTTATATATACTGAAAAAAAAGCGGCAACGGCAGCAGTTTATACCACTAACCTTGTTAAAGGCGCACCGCTTACAGTTACTAAAAAAAATATATCTGACGGATATGCAACTGCAATAATTTGCAACAGCGGTAATGCTAATACATGTAATGCTAATGGTATTGAAATAGCAGAGCAGATGTGCGAAATATTGGGTGATGAACTTAAAATTTCTAAAAATGAAATAGTTGTAGCCTCTACAGGTGTTATTGGGCAACCTTTGGATATTGAACCGATTAAAAACGGTATTCCTGAACTTGTTAAAGGACTTGGAAACCATAGTCTTTTAGCAGCTGAAGGTATCATGACAACAGATACAAAGGTAAAAGAGATTGCAGTTGAATTTGAGATTCATGGTAAAACTTGTAAAATTGGCGGTATCGCAAAAGGCTCAGGTATGATTCATCCAAACATGGCTACCATGCTTGTTTTTATTACTACCGACTGTGCGATTTCACCCGCAATGCTTCAAAAGGCATTATCAACAGATATTAAGAACACCTTTAATATGGTAAGTGTTGATGGTGATACTTCAACTAATGATATGGTTGTTGTACTTGCAAACGGTATGGCAGAAAACTATCAAATAGATACAGACGGAGAAGAATTTGATGTTTTTATGAAAGCTCTTAACACTGTTACTGTTCATTTGTGCCGATGTATTGCAGGTGATGGCGAGGGCGCAACCAAGCTTCTTGAATGTAAGGTTACAGGCGCCGAAAGTGATGATATTGCGAAAACAGTTGCTAAATCTGTTATTTGTTCTTCTCTAACAAAAGCTGCAATGTTTGGTGCTGATGCTAACTGGGGAAGAGTGCTTTGCGCCATTGGTTATTCAGGCGCTAATGTAGATGTCAGTAAAATCGATGTTTCTTTTAAATCCATAAAAGGTGAAATTCCTGTTTGTAAAGATGGCGCGGGGATTGAATTTTCAGAAGAATTTGCAAAGGAAATTTTACTGGAGAACGAAATTGAAATTTTAATTAACCTAAATAACGGTGAATATTCATCAACAGCTTGGGGTTGTGACCTCACTTATGATTACGTAAAGATTAATGGAGATTACAGAACATAATGATTAAAGGGATTACAAATGCTCAAAGAGCTGAGGTGCTGACACAGGCACTTCCTTATATTCAAAAATATTACGGAAAAATCGTTGTTATTAAATACGGCGGTAATGCAATGATTAACGAAGATTTAAAGCAACAGGTTATGCAAGATATTGTACTTTTACACCTTATTGGTGTTAAGGTTGTTTTAGTTCATGGCGGTGGCCCTGAAATTACCGAAATGCTTGGTAAAATCGGTAAGGAATCGGTGTTCGTGGACGGTCTTCGTGTGACTGATAAGGAAACCGCCGAGGTTGTTCAGATGGTATTAGCGGGTAAAATCAATAAGAGCCTTGTAAATCTTCTTGAACTTCGTGGTGGAAAAGCCATGGGTATTTCAGGTATGGACGGCCATTTGATTGAAGCCGAGATTAAAGATAAACGCTTAGGTTTTGTAGGTAAAATCACAAAGGTCAATGTTGAGCCTGTTACAGACCTTTTAGAGCATAATTATATACCTGTTGTTTCAACTGTTGGTTGTGATATGAACGGTAACGTTTATAACGTCAATGCTGATACAGCTGCTGCATTTATTGCTGGTGCCCTTAATGCAGAATGTCTTATTTCTATGACCGATATTGCAGGCATTTTAAAGGATAAGGACAACCCTGAAACTCTAATTCCGCAAATTGACCTTAAAGATGCTAAAGCATTGTTTGAGGACGGCACAATTTCAGGCGGAATGATACCAAAGGTTCAGTGCTGTATTGACGCTATTCATAAAGGTGTTAAAAAGGTGTTTATTATGGATGGTAGAGTTCCGCATTCGCTCCTTATTGAAACACTTACTGATGAAGGCGCAGGTACAATGGTTACAAAGGATAAAAACGATGAACGTTAAAGAAAAAGATAATTTATATATTGCTAATACTTATGCCCGTTTTGACTTAACACTCAAATCGGGCAAAGGTTCTTTAGTGATAGATGAAAACGGTAAAGAATACATAGATTTAGGCACTGGAATTGCTGTTAACACATTCGGTTACTGCGATGATGAATGGATAAGTGCTGTAAATAAACAGTTAAATACTTTACAGCACACTTCGAATCTTTATTATACCGAGCCATGTGCCAATTTGGCTGAGATATTGTGTAGACGCACAAACTTTAAAAAGGTTTTCTTTTCTAATTCCGGCGCCGAAGCTAATGAATGTGCTATAAAGGTTGCACGTAAGTACGCCGCCGAGAAAAAGGGGAAAGAGTGCTATAAAATAATCACACTTAAAAATAGCTTTCACGGAAGAACAATCACAACTCTTTCCGCTACAGGTCAGGACGTGTTTCATAATGATTTCTTGCCGCTTACTGACGGTTTTTTATATGTAGAAGCTAATAACACTGATGAGCTTATAAAAACCGTTCAAAATGAAAATATAGCCGCTATTATGTTTGAATGTGTTCAGGGTGAGGGTGGTGTTTTACCTCTTGAAAAAGAATTTGTGAAAACAATTTTCAAATTAGCGAATAAATATGACATACTAACTATTGATGATGAAGTTCAGACAGGTAACGGAAGAACAGGCAAGCTTTACAGCTATATGAACTTTGATGTTATGCCTGATATCGTATCAACTGCAAAGGGCATAGCGGGAGGTTTACCTTTAGGAGCAACATTACTAGGTGAAAAGGTTAAAGACGTTTTAATTCCGTCTTCACACGGTTCGACTTTCGGTGGAAATCCCGTTGCTTGTGCAGGTGCTATTA
>JAZNJT010000058.1:0-9253 GCA_045578145.1 Acutalibacteraceae bacterium | reverse complement strand
TCTGCCACCGGCAGCGCTCGGCAACGTCCCCACTTCGATACGTCTCCGTATAAGTTATACCCTATTTAGTGTATAACTTATTATTTAATTAACTCAGTTATTATATTAAATTTTTAGTACCTTGTCAAGCCGTATTTAATTTATATAATAATCTTAAGGCTCAAGCGGATTAAGAAAGAAGCGATAATCTTCTTTAAAAGTTTTCAAATAATTTCGGCTTATGTGAACTCTTTCACCGTTTTTCAAGTAAACAGTATCTTTGTTGTACTTCGCAATAAAATTTAGATTTACTATATATGCACGGTTGATTTTGGTAAAATGATTTTTAGGTAAAACCTCGAAAACCTTTGCCATTGTGCGATTGCATGGAATAGTCTCCTTTTGTAAATGTATAATCGAATGTTTATTATTAGCTTCGAGATATACAATTTCGCGTGTGTTAAGACAGAAAGTATCTTCACCGTTTCTTATCCAAAGCGGATGATCAGTGCCGAATTGTGTGAAAAAATCATCTAAAAGTTTATATAAATCATTTTGATTAAGCGGTGGTATTAAAAATCTATAAGGGCTAACTTTAAATGCTTCGAATACAAAATCAGTGTTTTTGCTTATAAAAACTATGGATGAAAAATTATTTAAAATACGAAGAGAAACAGCGGTTTCAAAACCATTTTTTCCATATAGTTCGTAGCCGAGAAAAATTAAGTTGTATTGAATTTTAGAGCATAGCAAAGCCTCGCCTTGACAGTAGCAGTCTACTACAATGTCTAAACGGTGACAATCGGCATATTTATATATTATATTTTTGGTTTTTTCTAAAACTTCACTATTTATATCACATACAGCAATTCTCATTTTAGCCTTTTCAAATGAGAACAAAACTTTTTTTTGCTCTCTTAAATTTACCTTTTGCTCCATTCTTATTGACAACCTTTCGCATTATTGTTTAAATAGTATGCAAAGGTTGCTAAATTTCCGTTTGGCATCTTTTAGGCGGTCTGCTGTCGCGAAGCAGGCCGCTTTTATTTTATTATATAATAACTGCTAATAAATGTCAATAATTAGTAAAAATAAAAAATATATTATGTTTTTTTTGCTCTCACTCCTGTTATTCGACCTTTCACTCCTTTTTTCGAACATATTTTTATTTATTCAGTAAAAATGCGTATAACGAAAGAAGGGAAAATTTGGAATAAGCGTTTACATTTTCACAGCTTCTTTCGTTAGATAAACGGAAAGGAGGGTGAAAAGAATGTACAACTATGTGCTTAAAGGTCTGATAGAAAATTTTCGCATGCAGGATATGGCGGCATTTGAAATTATATTTTATGAGTTTAAAAGCAGAATATATTCCTATGCGAGAAAGCAGAAAAATGAAGATTTAATAGGCGAATTAACATTATTCTTGATAGAACTTATTAATCATATGGATATTGATAGGTTTTGTTCTGACAAAAGTGACGGTTTAGAAAGATATATTTCAGTTTCCTTAAAAAACAAATATATAAGTTTCTGCCGTAAAAACGCAAGGGAAAAAGACATGTTAAGAGATCCTTTTGAAAGCGCTTTAATAAGTGTAGACTCAGCAGAATCGAGGGTTGATATTTGTGAAGCGCTCAGTAATCTTACAGAGCGCCAACGCGATATTATTATATGTAAATACATATATTGTCTTAGTGATTTTCAGATTGCAGAGATTTTTAAAATCAGCAGGCAGGCTGTTAACAGGCTAAAAAACAGAGGTCTTAATACGTTAAAAGAATACTACAGTATGTGAGTGTAAAAAATGGAAAAAGAAATAACGATTTATAGGGTTAGGAAATCACCTGAAAATTTAAAGTCACAAAAGGGAGCATTTTTTATTTTTGAAAATGCAGTAAAGCTTGCAAAACGCACAAGATGTAATGTCTATGATAACTATAAAAATTGCGTTTGGAGCTATAAATAGAGGAGGAATTATATTATGAACAGTCCATATAACGGCAAATTCAGAGTATCACAGCAATATAAAGGCTCGGCGCATGACGGTCTTGACCTTGTGGGTATAGACAGCAAGGAAATACATAGCACGGTAAATGGTATAGTAGAAAAAGCGGGTTGGGAAAACGCGCTTAACCACAAGCAAGGTTTTGGTCTTTATGTACGAATTAAGAAAAATAACAGTATAGACCGATATTATTTCGGACATATGTCTAAGGTGCTTGTTAAAAAAGGACAGGCAGTAAAGATAGGAGATGTAATCGGTATCGAGGGTAACACCGGTTATTCCTTTGGCTCACACTGTCATTATTGCGCAAGAGGGAACGCTTCAAAGGCGCAGATAAAAGATATATGCGCTATAAGCGGTATACCGAATAAGCTAGGCACCTATGATGACGGATATCTTGCAAAACTCGAAGCGCAGAAAAAGAGTGTTACCGAAATTGCTAAAGAGGTAATTGCAGGTAAATGGGGTAACGGTGCCGAGAGAAAAGAAAAGCTCACCAAAGCAGGTTATGATTATAATTCTGTTCAAGGTGCAGTAAATATAATGTTGGGAGGATGAAAAATGGATAAGCAAAAATTTTTGAAATGGCTTAAAGCTGCAGGTATCAGAGCGGTAAAAACGATTGCGCAGACAGCAGCTGCTACAATAGGAACATCGGCAATGTTTTCAGAGGTTAATTGGAAAATCACATTATCAACGGCAGCGTTGTCGGGCATACTTTCAGTGCTTACATCAATTTCAGGTCTTCCTGAGGTAAAAGAGTAAAGGTTTGAATTGACAATTAGAATATGTTGATGTATTATATTGAATGACATATTATATTTATAGGAGTTGATTTTGTGGACGGAGATCCGGCGGGGAGTATTTTGCTCTTCGTGCTGCTCATGTTTTGCAGCGCTTATTTCTCAGGTACGGAAATTTCTTTTGCTTCCGTTAACCGTATTCACATGATGAGCAAAGCCTCAAAAGGAATTAAAAGTGCCCAAAGGGTGCTTAAAATTCTTGATAATTTTGATGAGGCTCTTACTGTTTTGCTTATAGGCAACAATATTGTAAATATTGCAATGGCTACAATAGCTACTGTTATTGCTACTAATATTTGGGGAACAGACGCTGTAAAAGTATCAACGGTAGTTACCACTGTTGTGGTTTTTATTTTCGGTGAGATGTTGCCAAAATGCTTTGCGCATTCCTGTAATGAAAGCTTTGCGCAGACGGTTTCTGGAACGCTTATGATTTTAATGAAGCTTTTAAAACCGTTGGCTGTTTTGTTTACAGCTATTTCTGACCTTGTGTCAAAGCCTTTTAAAAGGCACACGGAGAATAAAGTTACTATGACAGAGGAAGAACTTACCGATATTGTTGAAAATATATCTGTGGAAGACGGTTTTGATGAAGATACGGGCGAGCTTGTAAAATCGGCTTTACGTTTTTCAAATTCCAAGGCTGGCGATGTCATGGTGGCTTGGGATCAGGTACAAAAAATTTCTACTGCCCTTAAAACTCATCAAATACTTGAAATTGTCAGGGAAACAGTCCATTCGCGCATACCCATTATAGACCGTAAAGGCAATTTAAAGGGGATTTTGCAAATCAGAAAATTCCTTAAAGCATACACTAAGCAGAAGAATGTAATTCTTGCCAGTGTGATTGATTATCCTTATTTTGTAGACTTTGAAGAGCCTATTGATGAAGTGCTTACCGAAATGAGCAATCACAGACGAAATCTTGCAATTGTCAGAGGTATTGATGGTGAAATCGCAGGAATAATTACGGTTGAAGACATTTTGGAGGAGCTTGTAGGCGAAATCTACGATGAGGACGATATGGGAGGTAATACTAATGAGTAATTCCTTCCGCTGCATTGCGATTTTGTTGTTGGTTTTAGTCTCGGCATTTTTTTCATCTACCGAAATTGCTTATGCCAGTGTAAATTCTGCAAGGCTAAAATCGAAGCGACAGAAAAAGGATAGCCTTGCGCTTTCTCTTGCGTCAAAAATAGTTGACGATTATGAAAATACATTAGGAGCAATACTTGTAGGAAACAATCTGGCTAATACAGCATCTTCTGCAATAGCAACCCTTATTGCTATGGATCTTAATTTGCCTGCTTGGACGGCAACGTTTACAATGACAATGATTGTTCTGATTTTTGGTGAAATTGTTCCAAAGGTACTGGCAAAACAGTTAGCTGAGCAGTTTTGTTATATCACAGCAATCCCTATTTATGTGTTATCAATTATTTTAAAGCCTATCACATGGATTATGATGGGTATTGTAAGACTTGGATCATTCTTCTGGAAAGAATCTGTTGCGGACAGTGATTCCGTATCAGAAGATGACTTTGAAAATATTATTGATATTGTTGAAGATGAGGGTGTGCTTGACGAGGAGCAGTGCGACCTATTGCAGAATGCCCTTGATTTTGACGAGGTTTTAGCCTACGAAATAATAACCCCTCGAGTTGATATGGAAGCTATTGATATAAGAGATGCTTACGAAATCAATATCAAAAAGCTTGAGGAAGCCACCTACACAAGACTTCCTGTTTACGAGGATACGCCTGATAATATTATAGGCATATTGCATCTAAACCATTTTTATAAAGCTTATGTTTCAGAGAAAAGAGTTAATATAAGAGAACTTCTTTTACCCGTAAACTATGTTCATAAAACAATGTCATTGCCTGATGTTTTAGAAAAAATGAAGGAAACAAAAACCCATATGGTTGTTGTGCTTGATGAATACGGAGGAACAATGGGTATTCTCACAATGGAAGATGTTTTAGAACAACTTGTAGGCGAAATTTTCGACGAGGGTGACGATATGGAACGCGAGTTCGTCTGTCTAGACGATACACACTATGAGGCGGACGGAGATATGCGTGTTTATGATTTCTTTGATGAATTTGATATAGACATTGAAGAAGACGAAGAATTTGACGGTGATACGGCAACTCTCGGCGGTTGGATAACCACAATGCTTGACGGTGAGCCCCAAGAAGACGATACATTCAACTTTGAAAATTTAAAGCTTACAGTCAAAAAGACAGACGGTAGACGAATCGAAAGAATTTCGGTTGAAATTACAGAGTCTGAGGAAGATGAAGACATCAACGAATAAACTGATTTTGCACCCATCTTTTATAGGATGGGTGCTTTTATATATATTATATAAAGTTGACAATTAATAAGTTTTTTGATATAATACAATGAATAATATGGAGTAATATCGAATTTTTGTCTGGAAGTGAAATTAATGCTTAGAAGTATGACAGGCTTTGGCAGAGCAACTGTGAGCAACGAAAGTCTTAATGTTACAGTGGAAATTAAATCTGTAAACCATAGATATTTTGAGTTTTCTGCCAGAATGCCAAGAGCATATCAGTTTTTAGAAGAAAGGCTAAAGGCATTTTGTCAAAAAAATATCAGCCGAGGGAAAATAGAACTTTCGGTTTTTGTTGAGGAACTTACTGATAACAGCACCGAGGTTGTGGTAAACCACACTTATGCCAATGCTTTTATTAAAGCTCTTAGAAATCTTTCAAAGGAATATAAAATCAAAAACGATTTAAAGGTATCAGCCCTTGTTAATAATTCGGAAATTTTCAAGCTAAGAAAAAATGCATTGCCTGATGAGGTTGTGGAAGACGCTGTTTTAGAGGCTTTAAGCGAGGCGGTTGAGGCATTTATTGTAATGCGTGAAACCGAGGGTGAAAGACTTAAAAATGATGTTTTATCGCGTGCTGATACAATTCTTTCAAAGGTGGCATTAGTTGAGGAGCATTCACCTGAAACCGTAAAGGCATATAGGGAAAGACTTGAGGCAAAAATAAAGGAACTGCTTGAAAATGCACAGGTTGATGAGCAAAGACTTATAACTGAAACTGCAATTTTTGCCGATAAGGTTGCTGTGGATGAGGAAACAGTAAGACTTAAAAGCCATATAAAGCAGTTGCAAAGTTTGATGGATAGCACAGAGCCTATAGGCAAAAAGCTTGATTTTATTGTTCAAGAAATGAACCGCGAAACTAATACAATCGGTTCTAAAGCGCAGAATGTAGAAATCGCCCACATTGTTGTAGATATTAAGTCTGAAATAGAAAAAATCAGAGAACAGATACAGAATATTGAGTAGGTGCAATATATGAAATTAGTTAATATAGGCTTTGGTAATATGGTATCGGCAAACAGAATGGTAGCAATAGTAAGTCCAGAATCTGCACCTATTAAGCGTATTATTCAGGACTCTAAGGAGAGAGGAACACTTATTGATGCTACCCACGGCAGAAGAACAAGAGCGGTTATTATTACTGATAGCGACCATATAATCCTTACCTATTTACAGGCTGAAACACTCGCTAACCGAATTGCAGAGGAAAATAGCATTGAGGATGAGGAGGATGATGATGAATAAGGGTTTGGTTTTCATTGTATCTGGTCCTTCAGGTTCAGGGAAGGATACGATACTTGCAAAGCTTTTTGCTAAATGCCCAGAAATTAAGTTTTCAATTTCTTCTATAACACGAGGTATGCGTGAAAATGAAAAAGAGGGTGAAAAATATAATTTCATTTCCCGCGAAAAGTTTGAGCAAATGATTAAGGCTGATGAGCTGTTAGAGTATAACGAGTATGTCGGTAATTACTACGGCACACCTAAAAAACCTGTTATAAGCGCCACAGAAGGCGGTGACGATATTATAATTGAGGTTGATGTAAACGGTGCTCATTCCATTAGAAATAAATTGCCTGAATCGGTAAGCATTTTTATCATGCCACCCTCGTTCAAAGAGCTCAAAAACAGGCTTTCAGGCAGAGGCACAGAAACTGCTGAGGTTATTGAAAAAAGACTTAGCAGCGCATTAGATGAAATTAAACGCGCAACAGAATATGACTATATTGTAGTGAACGATGTTTTGGACATAGCTGTTGACGATATGATTAAAATTATTAAAAGCAATCACTTAAAATTAAAATCACAAAAACATATTATTGATGAGGTGTTGGAAAAATGTTAAACCCAAATATCGGAAAGCTTATCACAAACACAGAAAACAGATACCGTCTTGTAATTGATATTGCACATACAGCACGAAAAATATCTGCAAAGGCAGAGGAAAAGGGCGAAATTATCATTGAAAAGCCCGTAAGTATTGCTATTGATAAATTAGCTTCAGAAAACTAACTGTTTTGAGGAGGGTATAGGTATGAAAGGACTTGTCGCTAAGGTTGCCTTAAACGGAGCTACCTATTCTTTTGACAAGCTTTATACCTATTCTGTACCAACAGAGTATTCACATCTTTCGGCAGGCTCACGCGTATTGGTGCCTTTCGGAAAGGGCAACATAAAAAAGCAAGGAATGGTTTTCTCGGTTTGCGAAGCGGAAATATCGGGACTGAAAAGTATAATTTCGGTTATAGATAATAAACCGATATTAAATAAAAAAATGCTCTCACTTTGCGAGTTTATGCAAAAAACTGTTTTTTGTACCTATTACGATGCAGTAAATGCAATGTTGCCAACAGGACTTTCATATAAGCTTGTAAACTACTACAGTGCGAATGAAGAATTTCAGGAAAGTCTACTAAAAGATACCCAAAAAGCCATTTATCAATACTTACTGAAGAACGGCGAAAAATCAGAGGAATCAATAAAAACACAGTTTGGCGTTGAGTCTGATGTTTTGAGCTTGATGACCGAAAACGAGGCGATTATAAAATCAACCGATGCCAAACGAAAAATGGCAGATGCTACACAAAAATGGGTAAGAATTGCAAATGAGGAATACCCCCCAAAATTAACCCCAAGACAAAAAGAGGTTTTAAATCTTTTAAGCAATGTCGGTCAAGCAGCGGTTAAGGAAGTCTGCTATTTTACAGGTGTTTCCCAGTCGGTGATAGACGGGCTTGTAAAGAAAGGTGTTCTTGCATATTTTTCAAAGCAGATTTACAGAATTCCTCAAAAAGCCACAAAGTCCAATCAAAGTACAATCTTGTTAACTGCTGAACAGCAATTAGCGTTTGATGGACTTTATAACGATTACAAATCACCTGAAGCTAAGGTTTCCTTGCTATATGGAATAACAGGTTCAGGTAAAACGCAGGTTTTTTTGAGCCTTGCGGATAAGGTTGTGCAAGAGGGCAGAGGGGTAATTGTTATGGTGCCCGAAATTGCGCTTACTCCACAGCTTATTTCGATTTTTACATCACGCTACGGTGATAAGGTTGCTGTTTTTCACAGTGCGTTGTCACTCGGTCAGCGAATGGATGAATGGCAAAGAATAAAAGACGGCAAGGCTTTTGTAGCTATAGGAACACGCAGTGCGATTTTTGCTCCGTTTGACGATTTGGGACTTGTTATTATTGATGAAGAGCAGGAGCATACCTATAAATCTGAAAAATCTCCGCGTTTTCATACAAGGGATTTGGCAAAGTTTAGAATAGCTGAAAGTAAGGGCCTTTTGTGCTTGGCTTCGGCTACACCCTCGGTAGAAAGCTTTACTAAAGCAAAAGAGGGCAAATATTCACTATATAAACTGTCTTCAAGATACGGTAATGCGGTTTTACCGGAGGTTTATACCGTAGATATGCGCAAAGAACTCGCAAACGGCAATAAATCTCCATTTTCGGTATTGCTTTATGAAGAATTAAAGCAAACCCTTAAGGACAAAAAACAGGCAATACTGTTGCTTAACCGCAGAGGGCATAACACATATATTTCCTGCCCTGTTTGCGCTAATGTTGAGTCTTGTCCTAATTGTAGTATTTCGCTTACATATCATTCTGCAAATAACAGACTGATGTGTCACTACTGCGGATATTCTAAGGTAAATGACAGCGTATGTTCTGAGTGTGGCAGTGAAAATATGAAATTTTCAGGTATAGGCACTCAAAGGGCAGAGGAAGAGCTAAAGTTGGTTTTTCCTGAAGCGCGTGTTTTAAGGCTTGATGCCGACAGCACAATGACTAAAGATTCTTATCAGAATTATCTTTCCGCATTTGCAAACGGCGAATATGATATTCTGCTGGGCACGCAGATGGTTGCAAAGGGACTTGATTTTTCCAATGTTACCTTGGTGGGTGTTTTGGGGGCGGACAGCGCTTCTTACAGCGAGGATTACAGAAGCTTTGAACGCACCTTTTCTTTGCTAACACAGGTGGTAGGAAGAGCGGGTAGAGGAAATGTCAGAGGTAAGGCTATTATACAGACCTCTAATCCTGACAGTAATATTATAGAGCATGCAAAAAATCAGGATTACGATACATT
>JAZNJT010000057.1:0-2246 GCA_045578145.1 Acutalibacteraceae bacterium | reverse complement strand
AAAAACAATACTAAAATACCGCGATAGCGATGCGCTTTATAATCACAAAGCTTCTCTTGTTGATACAAAACGAAGTCTTGTAGGTTTGCCACTTTGGTGGGAGGGCAAAATGAAGTACAATCTGTATACTTTAAAAAACGGCACCTTTGAAACAGTAGTGGAATTCAAAATCGAACAAATCTCAGATTTTATAAGGGGATTATATATAGGCAATGAATTTTATTTAGTGACTGACAGCGTTGTTTTAATTCATGATATTAATACATTTGATAAGCTCGCAAGTGTAGAACTGTAAAAAAAGTAGGCAAGGAATTTTCCTTGCCTACTTTTTATCTTTCTTTACCCACAAAGAATAGTGCTATTGTTCCGGGACCTGCGTGTGCGCCTATGACAGGACCAATATCTGTAATAAGCTCTACCTTTGCACCGAATTTTGCGTTTAATTGGTTTTTTAGGTAATTTACATCGCCGGAACAGTCAGCATTACAGATAAATACCGTTCCGTCTTTATTTATTGCTAATTCTTCATATTTATCAATAAGAGTATTGAGAGCCGCTTTTCTGCCTCTGGTTTTTGATTTGCTAATCAAATGTCCTTCATTATCTACGTGTAATACAGGTTTAATTCCAAGAACTGCACCAACAAATGCAACAGTTGGGCTCACTCTACCTCCTCTTTTAAGATATACAAGGTCATCAACAGTAAACCAATGGCAAATATTTAATTTAGAGTTTTCTGCAAATTCTGCGCATTCTTCGATAGAAGCGCCTTTCTTTTGCTTTTCGAGTGTCAAATATAACAAGAGGCCTTGACCTGCAGATGCGCAAAGAGTATCAACGATAATAATTTTTCTCTCGGGAAATTCTTCTTCTAATTCTTCTGCAGCGATACGTGCTGAATTATAGGTGGTGCTTAGTCCTGAAGAGAAACTAAGATAAAGTATATCGTTTCCCTCATTTAAAAGTTTTTTAAACTCTTCTTTAAATGTATCGGGGTTTATGGCAGAGGTTTTTGCAACCTTTCCGTCACGCATTTGATTATAAAATTCATTAATTGAAATATCATTTTCGGTATGTTCGGTGTCCTCACCGTCAAACTTAAAGGTGAGGTTAAAAACGGGAACATTCCATTCCTTTAAAATTTCTACTCTTATATCGCAGGCGGAATCGGTACAAACAATATAATTATTCATAAAAAACTCCTTTAGTCCTTACTGAAATCTTCAAGAATCAAGCCTTCGTTACGTTCAAGCGCCCAGTTAATATTCCATTCGCTTGTGAATATAAGAAGATCATTACCCTTAAAGTCCTGAACCCATTTAGTATCTGAGGTGAGATTTAATTTCTTTATGTCGATACCTTTATTTTTAACCCATCTTATATACTGATAGGGCAGGTCATTTCTTATAACATCAACATTATATTCGTTTTTAAGGCGGTATTCTAATACTTCGAACTGAAGTACACCGACAACGCCAACAATTACACGCTCCATACCTGAGTTTGGCTCGTGGAAGATCTGAATAGCACCTTCTTGTGCTATCTGTTCAACGCCTTTAACAAACTGCTTTCGTTTTAAGGAATCTTTTTGCTCAATAAGGGTGAAATGCTCGGGCGCAAATGTAGGGATACCCTCAAACTGTACCTTTCGTTTTTGTGAGCACACAGTGTCACCGATAGAATAAATACCTGGGTCGAAAACACCGATAATGTCACCTGCATAGGCTTCGTTTATAACCTGACGTTCCTCCGCCATCATTTGCTGTGGCTGAGATAAACGCACATTCTTGCCTGCTTGAACGTGGAAATAATCTGCTCCGCGCTCAAATTTGCCTGAGCAAATTCTAAAAAATGTTATTCTGTCACGGTGATTTTTATTCATATTGGCTTGAATTTTAAATGCAAAGGCCGAGAATTCCTCGTCAAAAGGCGAAACCTCTGTGTCACCTGATTTTCGAGCCAACGGGTGTGTAGTCATTTTAAGGAAATTTTCAAGGAACGGTTCAATGCCGAAATTTGTAAGCGCTGAGCCAAAGAAAACAGGGGAGAGTTTTCCGTTTCGAACCTTTTCTAAATCAAATTCGAAACTTGCGCCGTCTAAAAGTTCTATCTGGTCAACAAGCTCGGCACGCTGGTATTCGCCTATTAACTCATCTAATTTTGCGGTGTCAGTTATATCGCAAGAAATTGGCTTTATTCTATCCTGTCCCCTGTGAAATTCGTTAAAGGTGAGGATTTCTCTCTTA
>JAZNJT010000056.1:0-2012 GCA_045578145.1 Acutalibacteraceae bacterium | reverse complement strand
ATTCCTTTTTCAACAAGCAACGGACACAAAGAAGTGAGCACGTTTTCAATTCCGCCACGTCTTGAGGGAATAACTTTATGTCCAACCATTGCAACTTTCATATTTCTATCTCCCATCTTTAAAACAATCAAAATCTGCTTTAAACGGTAAAAATTCGGCTACCTTCCGGTTCCGCTAAGCATAACAATAGGTGTTTTCAGCATTATTAGTATATCACCGGGGAAGGTTCTGTTTTGTATGTAATCAAGGTCCATTTCAACCCACTGTTCAAATGGAATGTCGTTTCTGTTTTTACTTATCTGCCATGTGCAGGTGAGTCCGGGGGTTACGTGCAGACGAAGCTTCTGATAATCGGTGTAATGCTCAACCTCACCCGGCAGAGGTGGTCTGGGACCTACCAAAGTCATATCACCTTTGAAAACGTTAAAGAATTGCATCAATTCATCAAGAGATAGTTTTCTTAAAATTTTTCCTACTCTTGTTATTCTCGGATCTTCTTTGATTTTAAAAACAGGTCCGTCCATTTCGTTTTTTTCTTTCAACTGCTCTAAAAGTGCTTCAGCATTAGGACGCATTGTACGGAATTTATACATATAAAATTCTTTTCCATGTCGTCCCACTCTTTTTTGTTTAAAGAACGGTCCTGCGCTCGGATCATCAATACATATAACAATCGCAATGATTATCATAAGCGGAAGAAAGCCGAGCAAAATTATCGTCGCAAAGAATATATCAAAGAGTCTTTTCTTTCTCCAATATCCTAAATAGGATTTTTCGATTAAAGCTTCCAATTTTACTCTTGTTTTCTCGTCAACTTTCTCACTATCGATGTAGGGCATTTTCGAATCCTTCTTTCATTTATTCATTGTTAAAATTTAAAAGTGTATTGTACTCTGTATTACGCCAGGGAGAATAATAAAACTTACTAAAATCTTGTCTGCTTCCGTCAAGCAATTTCTCTCCGCTTTTTACATATCCCGGATGGAATCCAATCTCAATATTTTTATTATATTTATTTGCAAGTTTCAGATAGTGCGGAAGCAGTTTTCTTATTCTTGCTTCGTTTAATTTACCCGAAAACAAAATTCCCATAAAATATGCAGATTGTATTTTTGATTTTTTCAATTCCCTTCGGTTTACCAAAGCAAAAGTTTTTAAAAGCCATTGCTTTATCAAACCTATGAGGTTATATTCAAAATATAATGATGGTGTAAAAACATATGGTAAAATTGGCTCTGCAGGAATACGAATGCTTTGGACATTTAGACCTTCATCTTCTATTACACGCATCAGAGTTTTAAAAATAAGTGGTATCATATGAGTGTGCTGATGACTATCTATCGAAATGGATGTATTTTCGTCCGTAGCCTTTTTCCAAAATTTAATCTGACTTTGCATTTCTGTATAAACTTGTTTTTCAAATTCCTTCCTTTTATTTGAGATGGAGAGAAAAAACAAGCCTATAAATGAATATTTAAAGTATCCTTTATCCGATATTAGCAAGCTGGCATCATTCGGTTCCGAAAGCGGACGTCCCTCCACCAAATTAATATGTAAAGATAGTGTCGTATTAGTACCTGCCAAACGCTGTTTGAAATCTGATATTTCGCCGTTTGGCAAAACACTAACCTTGTTTAAAACCCCATTTTCAAGACAATTTTCTATGCGACTATTGCCATAGGTAGATATACCATACTCGTCCGCACAAAAATATACCATATTATTTACCTCTTAATCCCCAAGCTTTATAACAATTACATTATCAATGACTGATATTGAATTTTTTGCAGGCCAGTTATTTAAACTGTCTGTATCAATTCTTTTCAGAAGCTCTGATTTTTCTTCACCTGAAATAAATTTATAATTTTTTCCGCAATAATCATTTAATGCACTGCATAAAACACTTTGACCAACTATTTCATCATCTGCTCTCAAAATATAGCCATCTGTTGTTCCCGTCATATCAGGTGGTAGCTCTGCGCTATAAGCCTCACTTTCGGGAAGATAGCCTA
>JAZNJT010000055.1:0-1556 GCA_045578145.1 Acutalibacteraceae bacterium | reverse complement strand
CTCATCACACCGTAGGTGTGTATTTCTGTCGGCTTGATGATATGCAATTCCTTACGGAATTGATGTAATAAGGGCGAAGTCCGTCATTCCCCGAAGGGATATACAATGCTTCGCATTGATTTATCGCCGCTTTTATGCTATGGTTGAGCTACAATAGGGACAAATAATCATTTAATCTTGCCTGTTTCATCAAATAAGTAAGGCAAGGCAGGAATAACTGTCATACCATACTTTGATATATCCTTGTAAAACAAGGAAAAGTATGGTATGATTTCTTATGTAGAAGTATGATTTTTGTCATACTTATTATTATCACCTTATTTGGAGGGATAAATTAAAATGAAGACGATTAAATGGTTAAAGATATCTGCAATTTTACAAGTTTTTTATTATTTTTTCTGTATCTCGTCATCATTATGCTTTGCGATTAATCGATATCTTGATATTCATATCTTTTTTTCTTTAGGAAATATTTTGTTGCTTGGATGGATTATAAATCCTATTGGTTTAATAACACTTATTGTTGGACTAATACTTTATTTTTCTGAAAAAAGTGTTCCTGACAACCAAATAAAAATTGGTTTCAAATGGATTTGGTTTGTAATGTTTTTTATCATTGACCTATTATTATATTTGACATCTGCAGTATTAACGGTTGTTTTTACAGGTGGAGTTTAAGATTTGTGCCCAACTTGACACAAGCATATGCTTGTGCTACAATAGTGACAAAATTGCTGTGCATGTAAATTTATGATATGAAAAGAGCCGTGAAATTCACGGCTGTTATTTATTTTGCAAAAGCTTTATATAAATCTATTTGCCCGTAAAACGCGGGCCAGCGTGCAGAGTTACTAAGTGTTACAACAATATATTCATTATTACTTTCATTCGCTTTTCCGTAAGAAGCAATACAATAACCCGACTCATTTACAAAACCTGTTTTCCCTCCCAAAATAGTAGCTGTTTCAGGCTCTGTGCCGTACATATAACTAAAAAGCGTGCTCGAAAGCGGTATACCCTCAGGATTTTGAGGTGTTTTTGCAGTAGTATACTGATAGGTGGACAGCACCTCTCTGCAAATTTTATTATTTAATGCCGCATCAAGTATGACTGCCATATCATAAGCGGTTGAATAATTTTGCTTACTGTGAAGACCTGTAACATTATCAAAATGGGTATTTTTAAGACCTAAATCCTTCACCTTTTTGTTCATTAGCTTTACAAACTCTTCTTCACTGCCCGCGACCTTTATAGCCAGAGCCATAGAAGCATCTGCGCCCGACGGTAAAATAACACCATAGAGCAAATCCTTCATACCGATAACTTCACCGTTTAAGAATCCCGCTACTGATGCCTCTGCCACATAAAGAGGATCGGTTATATCCAGTGTCATAGTAAAGGTATCATTCATATCTTTAATATTTTCCACCGCAACAAGCAATGTCATAATCTTTGTTGTAGATGCGGGATATGCCTTCTCGTGCGGATTACGTGCTGCCACTACAGTACCTTTAGTTTTATTAATCACTATACCGTATTTAGCATCATTTTGTTCA
>JAZNJT010000054.1:0-3651 GCA_045578145.1 Acutalibacteraceae bacterium | reverse complement strand
TGGAAGAACTATAAGACCTACGACTGCAAGTCGCCAATCAATATAAAAAAGATAAAATACTGAAACGGCAACAGTTAGAAAATTACTGACAATTGAGGTAAGCAACCCTGATATTACGGTGCTGACGCCGTTAATATCACTATTCATTCGGGTTATGATATCGCCTTGCTTTTCGTTAGTAAAAAACGAGTGTGGCATATGCTGAAGATGGTTATACATCTCATTACGCATATCATAAATTATTTTTTGTGATATCCAAGAATTTATGTATTGTTCAAGCACGCTGATTATCTGTGAGGCTGAAAGCACTATAAACGCGAAAAAAATGAGTTTTGCTAAATAGTAGAGTGTGGTATCTGTAGCTATTATTGAATCCACTATCTGTCCTGTTATGACAGATGGAAAAAGCCCCAAAACCGCAGATATTATAAGGGCTGTGAAAACTAAAAGAAAATGCCATTTATAAGGTTTAAGATATTTTAATATTCTTAAAAACAAGGCTTTTGTGAGTTTTGGTTGTTGTGCTTTTTCGGCTTCGGTTAAAAAACCTCTGGGACCTGGACCTATTCGCATCGGTCCTCTCATTCCCGGAGGCGGAGGCATTGTCGGTCGCATATTATCACTCCTGATATGTTTTCTTAAATATTTTAACATATTTTGCTCTAAACTAAAAGCATTTTAATAGTTTGCTTGTGTATTTTTTTGCATTTGTAACAAAATGAGATTAGCATTTTTGTAAATTTGTTAAAATATATAAAAGTTATCAACATTTACTTGACAAATTAGTAAAAGTGCATTATAATGAAGTCAGAAAAAGAAAGGAGGATTTCAAAGATGAAAGAGGCAACACCGCCTGCATACAATCAAAAATAAATAGAAAGGTGTGTTTCCAATGAAGTAGTTAATTTGAAATCTAAAAATATTAACAGTGAGTAAGGTGGATTAAACAATTTATTAAAGTCATCGTATAAGGTGAAACAAATTAAAAAAAGACTTTAGCTTTAAAGGTGAATCCAATGCACAGTTAATTTTAACGCTATAAGATTTCCCTTGAGAAATTTAACATAGAAAACAAAGGTGATTTATATGAAAGCGAGAATATTTGCTATCAAATAAATTATTTAGGGTGATTCCAATGTACGTCTTAAGAAAGACTCAGTTTAAGTAGAACTTAATAATAAGTAAAAAATAAACATTTAACCGTTATTAAACGGAAAAAGTCTATAAAGAATTGAGTGAGAAAAAATTAAAACTGAATATTAGAAGCGTCTGTAATTAGAATTAATTGCAGACGCTGTTTTGTTTTATAGAACAAAAATAAAGGCCTCACCTTTTGGTGAAGCCTCTATGTTGGCGCGCTGAAGAAGATGCACCCACTGCGTGTGCGCCATACTCGGCGACCGTTCGCTTGGCGAACAGTACCCGCCTCATATTTCGACGCTAAAAACAGTACACCGTACTGTTTTCTTAACGCGTCTCACCCTCTCAGAGTTCGAATCTTCTTCATTTGTTTGTAAAAAAATAGAGACCTCACCTTTTGGTGAAGTCTTTATTGTGGCGCGCTGAAGAAGATTCGAACTCCCGACCTTCTGGTCCGTAGCCAGACGCTCTATCCAGCTGAGCTATCAGCGCATATCAGTTGCCGATATATAATATCACAACTTGAAAATAAAATCAAGTATTTTTTGTTTTGGCAGGGGTAGAAGGATTCGAACCCTCACAAACGGTTTTGGAGACCGGTGTGCTACCGTTGACACCATACCCCTATAGTAAAACAAAAATTAAAGCTTATTTGGTGGAGCGTCAGTTTCGGATCTTAAAAAAATTCCGGTGGAATGTTTTTAACCGAAAGTCCCTGTCACAGAAAGCAAGTGTAAACGCAGCTTGATGCGCGCCATTCCGTCAAAATAAAGCTTATTGAGTGGCAACTAAAACAAAAATTAATGCTTATTTGGTGGAGCGTCAGGGACTCGAACCCCGGACCAACCGGTTATGAGCCGGTTGCTCTAACCAACTGAGCTAACGCTCCAAATAAGCAAGAATTATTATACCATAAATAACTGATTTGTCAATAGCTAATTTTAAAAAATGCAATTTAAATTAAGAGGGTTATGATTTTGGTTGACTTAATAGTTTGTATTTGTTATAATATGATGGCAAGTATATATTTATTGATGAAAATCAAACTCAAATAGTAATGTAAGTAAAAGAGCGTTTGTCGCTGATTAATTTACAGGATGTGTATATATGAAGAATAAAAATGAGCAATTCAAAAAAATTCTGCGTTTTTCTTTTTTAGTGGCAATAACTATTATGGAAATTTTGGTTTTTGCATATATTTGGCGCACAAAATATAATGTTAACATTATGTTGCCGTTTGCCAGCAAAGGAAACTGGTTTTTCTATGCGGTTTATGCATTGATTTTTTCGATTTTTTTACATTCTTTCGATGGTTACAAATACGGAACATACAGAAAAAGTAATATTATAACGGCTCAGATTTTGGCAACGGTGGGAACATTATTTATTACCTATTTACAAATAGTTTTGCTTTCGGCAGAGTTTGTGACGGTGTTACCCTTAATTCAGGTGCTTGTTGTTGATGTTTTTGTAATA
Organism: Acutalibacteraceae bacterium; assembly: GCA_045578145.1. Classification (GTDB taxonomy): domain Bacteria; phylum Bacillota; class Clostridia; order Oscillospirales; family Acutalibacteraceae; genus UBA737. The sequence continues at coordinate 1,035 of JAZNJT010000054.1, read as the reverse complement.
GTTATTGTAGCGATTATAGGTGACAGAGTAATTAAAAAAGTATTCCCGCCTAAGAAAACGGTAATAATTTATGACCAATATTCTCCTAATACCTTTATGAGCAAGGTTGCCTTGAGAAAAGATAAATTTGACGTTAAAGAAATAGTAAATGTTGATGTGGGTTTTGAGGAACTCGAAAAAATTATAATGCAGGCGGAAAGCGTTATAATTTATGACGTTCACTCAGAAAAGCGTAACAAAATACTTAAAATTTGTTTTGAAAATGATATTAGAGCGTATACCACTACAAAGGTTTCTGATATTCTTGTAAGGGGAGCGGAAAAACTTCATATTTTTGACACACCGCTTTTACTTTACCGTAATATTGGTCTTACCTTTGAACAACGATTTTTAAAGCGCTCACTTGATATTGTTGTTTCTTCTGTTATGTTAGTAATAACCTCACCCCTCTTGCTGTTATCTGCTATTGCGATAAAGGGTTATGATGGTGGACCTGTCTTCTTCCGTCAGGCAAGAGGAACTATAGGTGGTAAGATTTTCTATATTCATAAGTTCAGAAGTATGATAGTAGATGCTGAAAAAGATGGTGCGCCACATCCTGCTGAAGATCACGATCCGAGGATCACGCCTGTTGGAAGATTATTACGTGCCACAAGGCTAGATGAGCTACCACAGTTAATTGATATACTTGTTGGAAATATGAGCCTTGTAGGACCAAGACCTGAAAGAATTGAGCATATTAAGCAGTACAGTGAAGAAATACCCGAATTTCAATATAGACTTAAAGTGCGCGGCGGTTTAACCGGTTATGCACAGCTATACGGAAAATATAATACTACTCCTTATGACAAGCTGCAGCTTGACCTTATGTATATTCAGAATTATTCCTTTTTTCTTGATATACGACTTATTTTAATGACTGTTAAAATTATGTTTATGAAGGAAAGCACGGAAGGATTCACAAAAGAAAACAGTAAAAAAATTACTGATAAAAGTCAAGAAGAACAATAAAAATATCCCCGATAGATAAGTTCT
>JAZNJT010000053.1:0-33274 GCA_045578145.1 Acutalibacteraceae bacterium | reverse complement strand
GTATCGCCCTTTTTAATTTTATATTCTTTGCTTATATTTGCTTCCAAATATGCTATTGCGCCAAATACCGCAAAACTAAGTGACAGCGCAATAACAAAAAATGATTTAATAAAAAAACGTGCAATCTTCAAACTAATCACCCTGATTATAGATTGCACATTTTTTGAATTTTTAATATTTACAAATAAATCCGTTTTTAAAAATTATTTCATAAATTCATACATTGCTCTGTAGCACATATAAATATCAAATTTAGCGGTTGTTTCGAATGGTGCATGCATTGAAAGCACAGGAACTCCCAAGTCAACAACATCTACACCCATATTTGCAATATACATAGCAACCGTACCGCCACCGCCAAGGTCTACTCGACCAAGCTCACCGCTTTGCCAAACTATACCCGCATTATCAAGCATATTTCTGATTTCTGCCACATACTCAGCAGATGCATCAGATGTGCTTGATTTTCCTCTTGCCCCTGTGTATTTTGTAACAACAACACCATAATTAAGGAATGATGCGTTTCTCCTTTCCATTACATCTTGGAAAGTAGGGTCAGTACCTGCATTAACATCGGCTGAAAGACACTTTGAATTTCTTAGCGCCACAGTGTAGTCACAGCCCTGCATTTTTGCAATATCGCCTATTACATGCTTTAAGAAATCGGAATTAAGACCTGTATTACCCATAGATCCTATTTCTTCCTTATCGGCAAGAATAGCTATTGCAGTTTTTTGAGGAGCTTCAACCTCGAATATAGCGGTAAGTGCCGGATAAGCACAAACGCGGTCATCTTGACCGTATGCTCCCACAAGTGAACGGTCAAAACCAATATCACAAGCCTTCGAAGCAGGCACCATTTCAAGCTCAGCCGATAAAAAATCTGCCTCGGTAATACCATATTTTTCATTCAAAAGCTTTAAAATGTTAAACTTTACAAGCTCACTGCCCTTATCATCCTTAAACGGATGGCTACCTACAAGAACATTAAGTTCCTCGCCCTTGATACCCTCATTCAATGTGCGTTTGCTCTGCTCCTGTGCTAAATGAGGCAATAAATCGTTAATAACAAACTTTGGCTCATCGTCCTTTTCGCCGATTGAAACCTCTTTAACAGTGCCGTCCTTTAAAACAAATACGCCATGAAGTGCTAAAGGAATAGCTGTCCACTGATATTTTTTTATTCCGCCGTAATAATGTGTTTTAAAAAGCGCTAATTCAATATCCTCATACAATGGATTAGGCTTTAAATCCAGTCTCGGTGAATCAATATGCGCAGCAGTTATATTTACACCGCTTTCAGCATTTTCCTTGCCTATAACTGCAAAAGCCACTGTTTTGCCGCGATTGTTAATATATACCCTGTCACCCGCTTTGTATTGCTTTTCGCGATTAAATTCTATAAAACCTTTATTTTCAGCCATTGAAATTGCAGTCTTTACAGCCTCACGCTCAGTCTTTGCAAGATCTAAAAATTCCTTATAGCCAATACTGTAAGCGTCCGCCTTTTCGAGAATTTCATTATCTGAAATCAGACGTCCGTTTTTACGTTTTAAAAAAAGTTCTTCCCTTAAAATTTCAGATTTTGATTTTTCACTCATATCAAAAGCTCCTTAATACTGTTTCAAAATTTAAAATAAGTTCATCTAATTCACCGTTATTATAAATAACGTAATCTGCTTTTTGCTTATAAAACTCATCGTTTTTACCAGCGTTTATACGAAGCAAAGCAGAATCTTTATCAATTCCATCGCGTTGCATAATGCGTGCGAGTCTTGTATTAACATCTGCCAAAATTGCTACGGTTTTATGACACATACTGTTTATACCGCTCTCGAATAGAGTTGGCGCATCAAGTATAACCCTACTTTCGCCTATAATCTCTTCCTTAACTAAGTTTATTATAAACGGAAAAATAGTTTCATTTAAAAGCTCAGTATTTTCTTTAGTAGAAAATGCTTTTACTGCCAATTTTTTTCTGTTTAAACTACCGTCTTCATTTAGTATTTCCTTTGAAAATGCTTTTACTAATTTTAAAAGACCTTGGCTTTCCTTTTCTACCGCTATTCTTGCTATTTTATCACAGTCAACAACTTTGTAACCGTTTCTTTCTGCTATAGCGACGATACTGCTTTTCCCTGCACCTGTAGGACCAGTAAGTCCTATTATAAAATTAAGTTTTAAAACCTTAAAACCTGTGGCTCGTATCAATCTGTTATAAACCGCAAGTCCTACGCCTTTTTTAGACGGCGCATGTATATAAACCTTTTTGACACCGAGTTTATCAATTTCACGAAGTGATGAAAAAACATCATGTGCTAAGGTAAGCTCATCGTTACTGTCTCCGTAAACGATTTTGGGTATTATAATCTGTTCGCTTTCGTCCTCAAAGCAAATAGCGGCGCTATCTTTCTGTTTGTTTACAAAATCTGCAAATCCTAAACCCTCAACAAGATATGCCTCTGTTTTTGGGGCATAGTGCTTATATTTCATACCTGGTGATTCTACCTTTTGATTCTTTTCAGGCTCAGCTAAAACCGCATTATCAATTACAAGGTTAGGTATAATCTCTAAAAGCTCTTCAGCTGTTACAGCACCAGGACGCAAAAGACGCGGTGGATTAGTGCAAAATGTAATAACCGTTGATTCTACACCTACCTTACATTCACCGCCGTAAACTATAGCATCAATTTTGCCGTCCAAATCATTCTCTACGTGCAAAGCAGAAGTAGGACTTGGACTGCCTGATTTATTTGCAGACGGAGCTGCAAGCGGTAGACCCGATTTTGTTATAATATCAAGTGCCTCTTTTTGTGACGGCATTCTGACCGCTACCGAAGATAGACCTGCTGATACACATTCTGCAGTTTTGCCTGTTTTATTAAGCACCATAGTAAGAGGTCCCGGCCAGAATTTTTTAGCGCATAAAAGCGCATTTTGCGGTATATCGGTTGCAATTTCATTTAACATTTCCATATTGGAAATATGAACTATAAGCGGATTATCCTGTGGTCTTCCCTTAGCTGAGAAAACTCTTTTTATTGCTTTCTCACAATAGGCAGATGCCGCAAGCCCGTAAACCGTTTCGGTAGGAATAGCAACTATTCCACCGTTTTTTAATATTTCAGCCGCACGCTCTATACTTTTATCATCAGTAAGATACAGTTTTTCTGTTTTCATTATTATTCTTGTTCTTCCTTTAAAGCTTCTGCTCTGTAATGGGTTATAAGTGCATCTATAACCTCATCAATATCTCCGTTAAGAGCCTGATCGAGCTTATAAAGTGTGAGACCTATTCTGTGGTCGGTAATTCTACCTTGCGGGTAATTATAGGTTCTGATACGTTCACTTCGGTCACCTGTACCTACTTGTGACTTTCTGTCAGATGCTATTGCAGCATCGTGCTCACGCTGTTTTTCATCAAGCAATCTTGAACGCAATATTTTAAGTGCCTTATCCTTATTCTTAAACTGGCTGCGCTCATCCTGACATTCGACAACAGTTCCTGTGGGAATATGCGTTACACGAATAGCCGACGATGTTTTATTAATATGCTGACCGCCTGCACCTGAAGAGCGGAATGTATCAATTTTAAGGTCCGCGGGGTTGATATCAAGTTCCACCTCTTCTGCCTCAGGCAAAACCGCAACTGTTACAGTTGAGGTATGAATTCTGCCTTGCGTTTCGGTGTCAGGCACGCGCTGTACTCTATGCACACCGCTTTCATACTTAAAACGTGAATATGCGCCCTCTCCCTCAATCATAAAGGATATTTCTTTATAACCGCCAAGCTCGGTTTCATTCGCATTCACTACCTCAGTTATCCAACGTCTGCTTTCGGCATACATTGAATACATACGGTAAAGCGAACCTGCAAACAGCGCCGCTTCCTCACCACCAGCACCACCTCTGATTTCGACGATAACATTTTTATCATCATTCGGGTCCTTAGGCAAAAGCAATATTTTAAGTTCATCGGCAAAAACAGCTATATCTTCCTTGGCTTGCTTTAATTCCTCTTCGGCAAGTTCCTTAAGCTCTTTATCGAGGCCTGCTTCACCAAGCAACTCCAAAGTTTCTTTTTCAGTATTCTTAGCCGCAACATATTCGCGGTATTTCTCAACAATAGGTGTAAGTTCGCTATGCTCCTTCATAAGCTTTCTGAATTGTTCATTATTTGAAACAACTTCAGGTCTTGTAAGCTCTACGCCTATTTGCTCATAACGGTTTACAACCGATTCTAATTTGTCAAACATAAATTACTCTCCGTCAACTCTGATTACTTTTTTAAGGGCTTTTTCAGCTTTGACACGCGGAATTATAACCTCGTGTGAACACTTATCGCAAACTATTTTAAAATCCATACCTATTCTGGTTACCAAAAAAATATCATTGCCGCAAGGATGCTTTTTTTTCATTTGCAATTTATCACCAATCCTTATGTCCACAAAAAATCCCCCAAAATTTACATTATATCAATTTATTATATATTATTTTTTATATAAAAACAAGTCCCGAAAATATTTCGGGACTAAAACTTTACTTTTTGATACTATTTAGTAATTCTTTTGAAGCCTTATAGTATTTCGCAATATCATTATTTTTTTCGAGTGTTGTGCCTGAAATCCGTCTTAAAGAAATACCTAAATTATGAGGTATTTCCTTTGCATTCTCAATATTTACCGAAGAATAGAACGTATCATCAAACAAATACGGTTCAGCTTCAAACACCCCACCTTTTATACTAATATTTTCAAAATATTTTATTGATTCGGGGTCGGTAATTATAAGCAAAGCCTTTTCATTTCCCACTAAAACCGTCTGCACTTTTGTTAGCATCGTATTTCGGTACTGTACATCTTTTGAATCAGTAGACATACTGCAGTTGAGCACAGCAATATTAACCTCACCGTCACCGTTTAAATCTGTTGCATACTGTTCAAAATATTCTGCCATAGCGGTAGTTTGAGCCTCAAGTACAGGAGTATAGGTGAAATATAATATTTCAAGGTCATTTTCAACACGTGAAGCGCACTGCGTAACTAACACAGCAAATAAAACTACCGTTATTACTATACTGACAACATAAAACTTATAGTGAAACCAAAAATTTGATAGTTTTTCGCTCACTGTTCTCGGCACATAGGCTATATCGCTAGGCTTTGGCAAAGGTGCTATTTCGCCGTTTTGCATTTGCTTTAACTTTAAAAACTCCCGCCTTGCGCGTCGCTGTTCTTCTAATATTTCATTTGTTTTTTTATTGTCCATTTTTATTATTCCTCATAAGGTTTAAAATCCGTACTTACCTTTTTTAAGTCTTATAAACGGCGTGGGGTCAGTATTTACCAGCACTGTTTCCTGACCTATAACCGCAATTTCTTTCCAAGAAATAACGATGTCGTCTTCACGTCCGAAAAGTCCGAAAAATCTAGGCCGTCCAAATATTACAACCGATTCAAGCGTACCGCTTTCAGTATTAATTTCAACATCTGAAACATAACCTAAAACACAGCCGTTTTTAACACAAACTACCTGTTTGTTTCTAAAATCTGCAATTCTGCAACACATATATATCACCAATAAATATATATGTGAAATCAAGCGAAATATTAATCGTTAAATACGTTTTCACTTTCTTCCTCACCGTCTTCGTTTATAACAGTTTTATACTCTTCCTCAATAAGACCTAAATCTCTTCTTTTTTCAATATCCAAATCAGGATTTTCTTCATAATAAGGGTCTATTATATATCTCTTTATTGCAGGAAATGTGCAAAACTGTATAAGCAATGCTTTAAAGCTTGGAAAAGTAAAAATGAATACCAAAAATTCCACTGATAAAACTAACCAAAAATATTTTTGTAAAAGGAAAAGAAGACCGATATAAACAGCGTAAGTAATGACCAGACAAATAAAGCAAAGAAAATTACTTTTAAGATTAATAATTACAAACTTAAAGCTGTTATTGTATATTTGTTTTAAGCTAAATTTAAAGGTAATCATTAGCGTCCACATATAATAGTTCATCACAAGGAAGAAAAACGTCATCATAAATGCAGCACCTAAACAAATCGATGAAAGCAAACCGCTTTTTATATTAAAAAAGAAGTATATATCAAATGCCAGAATTATGTACACTATTGTATTGATTATTCCTGCAATAAGTCCCTGCTTCCAATTTTTCTTTATAGTTTCAAAATAATCACTAAGGCCAAATGAATGCTTATCACGCGCAATATTTCTTGCAACATTAGTTATACCGACATTTGCAAGACCTGTTGTTATTACAGGAAAAGACATTATCCCATACACAATATTAATACTTATAAATTTCCAGAAGTTGCGAAAGAAAAACTCAAAGAAAACTACAAAGCCACGCTTTTCAGGAGCATCTTTTGCAATACCAGGTCCTTCCTTTTCATAATTAAAAAGTCCAAAAAATCCCGCCATTTTAATTCACCAAACCTCAATTTCTTTTCTTTTTATACACAAATCTTTCCCCTAAAGAAATATCCTTGTAGCCTAAATAGTAGGAAATTCCTGAAATAACAGGTATTAGAAGCTGTAAGATAATTAAACCTACAAATCTTACTACCGATAAATCCTTTAAAGTAGCAGCACTGCCGATTATTAGCTCTGAAAAGCTATAAAAAGGTGCTGTTATAAGCTTTAATATAGCAGGCGGAAGATTTGATACCGCACCGTTTTTAAGTATCATTAAACAAATCATAAAAATACAATACGGAATAATTGATATAAGCCCTGCTTTAAAACCTTTAAGCTTATCCTCAGCCTTATGCCCGATTCTTACCAAATTATTATCCTTTATACCAAGAGTCCAAGTTATATTATAAATAAAGGTAATAAGAATTACTAAGCATATCAACTGAGATATAATTAAATAGAACATATTTCCCGTTTTATTAAGCTCTGATCGTATATTAGAAAGCGTTAAAGTGTAACCCTGTTCTTCATATTCTGCTTTTTTTGTGTCATCACCATCATCAAAATAATAGGTATAAAGCTCAGTATACTCAGAGCTTTCGCTTGTAGAACCGTAAGCTTTATATCCTATATTTTCAGTAAAAAACGCCGTTGCAATAGTACTTATAGAAATCACCAAAAAGAAACTCATTATTGTAACAATAACACTTTTTGCATATATTTTAAGTCCTGTTTTTAAAATTTCTTTCATTCCCTGCTCCTAAAAAATTTTATATATTATTTATTATATTCCAAATCATAAAAAAATGCAAGGAATAACCAGTTATTCCCGCATTTTTGATAATTTATTCATAATAAAACTATAATAAGTGTAGCAAGTCCCGCAATTAAACTTACTGAAATTAACGAAAGCTTTAATAACAGCTTTTTCTTATATTTTCGTCTTAAAGAAGGCTTTGAAACAGGAATATTATAATTAAAAGAGAAACTGCTTGCCGCTTTTTTTAACTGCTTTGCACTTAAATTACCATATTCCGGAGTTACATAAAAAACAATTTTTTCAAAAAGCTTACTACCTGTATTATTAACCTCTATTATAGTTTTGCTGACACCTTTCACCATAAAAAAACCGCCCTTTTTGTTTGTTAAATATAGTTTTAACAGAAAAAGGAAAAGTTATACAAATATGCGTTAGTTTACATAAAAAAGTGGATAACTCGGTGGAAAAGGTGAAAAACTCGCATAAATACAGCAAAAGTTATCCACCGACTGTCGAAAAAAGAAGGTTTATGTAAATTTTAGTCTTCAAAATATCTACCGTCTAAAAAAGCTATAATTCGCTCTACCGAATCAAGACATTCTTTGTTCTGGTCCTCTTTGCTGGAGCGGTAATCATAAAGTCTGCAATATTCAGAAATACTGTCATAAAGCTTTTTAGAATAATCCCCTGCTATACGGGTTAAATTTTTAGACATATCTGAGCCGTATTTCTTCATTTTATGTTTATCTATGCCCGCCATCAATCGTTCATAGTGCGGAAGGCAAAAGCATTTTTGATCATTAAACATATTTCTGAAATCTACCTCATTTTCATAACAGCGGTAAACCGTTTCAATCATACGCGAAAGACCGTATTCAATTTTATCACATATAAAACAGGTATCTGATATTTTAGATGCCTTTTCTCCCCTTTTAGCTTTTGATATAAAAATATTTTTTGCAAAAATATTTTTATTAATTTCATCAATATGGGTTTGAAGCATAAGCGCTAATTGAAGTCTGCCTCTTCTTGAAAGCATTTTATTGTAGTGAAACTCACAAAATCCCACTCGGTTTGTTTCTATTCTGACATCAGGCTCCATCATAGCATCGCCTAATATATATTCGGTTATTCTTTCCTCTATAGTATCTCTCATTCTGCATATAGGACAGCCATCGTTCTCTTCAAAGACCTCGCTGACAGGTATAGTGCAAATATCATCTCTCATAAATTTTCTCCTAAAAATTTGATATTTACATTTTAACACAAAATCCTTATAATTAAAAGAGGTGATTTTATGTTTTGTAGAGAATTTAAAAACGGCTCTGTTTATATAAAAGGCATTGAAAGCTTTTCTCTGCCGAATACTCTTGACTGCGGTCAGGCTTTCAGATGGGAAGAACTAGAGGATAACTGCTGGCAGGGCGTTGCCTATAATAAATACCTTAAAATTCAGAAGCTTTCCGACGGCACAGTAGTTTTACATAACACTACACAAGAGGATTTTGATAATATTTGGGTAAAATATTTTGACCTTAACCGCGATTATGAAGAGATAGTAAATGCCGTATCTGGTAATGAAATTTTAAAAACCGCTTCCGAATTCGGACGGGGTATCAGGGTTCTTAATCAAGAGCCGTGGGAAACTCTTTGCTCATTTATAATTTCGCAAAACAATAATATTAAAAGAATTAAGGGCATTATTTCAAGGCTTTGCGAAAACTTTGGTGAAGAAATAAACGGCTATTATACATTTCCAACTGCAGAAAAAATCGCATCGTTAACACCTGAAGATTTAGCAGTTTTACGCGCAGGCTTTAGAGCAAAATATATTTTAGATGCCGCAAACAAGGTGGCAAGCGAAGAAGTTAACTTAAATATATTAAAAAAATTGTCAATAGAAGATGCCCGTAACGAGCTTATGAAAATTAAAGGTGTAGGGCCTAAGGTTGCTGACTGCGCACTCCTTTTCTCGCACGGGCATATTGAGGCGTTTCCAAAGGATGTATGGATAAAGCGTGCCATGGAAAAGCTTTTCGATGGCGAGTTACCAAAAGAAGCACAAAAATACGCAGGTATTATACAACAGTATATTTTCTTTTATGCCAGAGAAACAAAACTTAATATATAGTAAGAGAGGACTCGATGAGTCCTCTCTTTATTTAAGTTCTGCTATTGTTACCCCGTTTTCACCCTCTCCGAAGGTACCTAAACGGAAGGTCTTTACAGCTCTGTGTGAGCGCAAATGGGCTTGAACGCTTTTTCTAAGCACCCCTGTGCCCTTTCCGTGAATAATTCTTATTGTTTCAAGTCCTGATACCAGAGCGTTGTCAATATATCGGTCCAGCTCTAAAATTGCCTCATCCGAAGCCATTCCCCTTATATCAATTTCACCCGAAACCTCGCGGGTTGCTCTTGACTGCATACCTGTTACCTTTCGGGTTTTCTTAATTTCGGTAGACTGTGAGCCTTTTTTCTTTCTTAAATCCTCAAAAGAAACCCACATTTTAATAGAGCCTGACATAACAAAAGCTTGCTTTTTATCTTCTTTAACCTCAATAACTGTAGCATCTCTGCCAATACTTGCAACAACTACAATATCGCCTTTTTGGATATTTGTTACCGCCTCGCCTGACACTGTTTTTACAACAACAGGGTCTGCGGTATCCTCAAGCTCCTTAATGGTAGACTTGAAGGCATTTCTTGCCTTTTCTGCCATAGCTCTTGCATTTTCACTTGTAAGACCTTTTTTAAGTTCTTCTAGTTCATTTAATAATAACCCTGACTTATATCTCGCGGTTTCAATAATCTGATTAGCCGTTTCTCTTGTTTTCTCCAAAAGCTTATCGCGTGAACGGTCCAGCTCCTCTTCGCGCTGTTTAGCTTTCCGCTTTAAATTTTCAAGCTCATTTCTTAATTTTATTGCTTTTTCCTGTTCCTTTTCAGCAGAAAACCTTGCCTTTTCGAGAGCCGCCACAACACGCTCAAATCGTAAATCCTCGTCACTTACCTGTTCCTTAGCATTATCAATAATATCCACAGGAAGACCTAATTTTTTAGATATAGCAAAAGCATTTGAGCGTCCCGGCATACCAATTATAAGCCTATAAGTAGGCTTAAGGGTTGACACATCAAATTCACAGCAAGCATTTTCAACACCCACAGTATCAATAGCATAGGATTTAAGTTCAGGATAATGTGTAGTTGCCGCAACCTTACTTCCAAAGGCGGCAAGACGCATTAAAATTGACTTTGCCAATGCCGCTCCTTCTATTGGGTCTGTACCTGCGCAAAGCTCATCAAAAAGCACTAATGAATTGTCATCTGCATTCTCTAAAATAGAGATTATGTTAACCATATGTGACGAGAAAGTAGATAGTGACTGCTCAATGCTCTGCTCATCGCCTATATCCGCAAAAACCTTGCTGAATACTGCAATTTTACTGCCATCATCACAAGGAATCATAAGACCGCACATTGCCATTAAGGTAAGTAAACCGATAGTTTTAAGGGTTACTGTTTTACCTCCGGTATTTGGACCTGTGATAACCAAGGTGTTATAAGCAGTGCCAAGACTTAAAGAAATCGGTACAACAGCCTTATAATTGATTAGGGGATGCCTTGCATTTTTAAGATATATTTCACCCTTATCATTAATCTGCGGCACCATAGCTTTCATTTTATAAGCAAGTCTTGCCTTGGCAAAAATCAGACTAAGCTCAACTAATGCATTATAAGACTTAATAATAGTATCTGCAAAGCTACCCGCCTCTAATGATAGCTCTGCTAAAATACGTTCTATCTCCTCTTGCTCGCGAAGGCGCAATACTCTTATTTCGTTATTGGTTTCAACAACCGACATAGGCTCTACAAATATGGTTGAGCCAGTAGAAGATGTATCGTGAACTATACCACCAACCTGTCCCTTATGCTCAATTTTTAAGGGCACTACATATCTTCCGTCCCTTTGAGTAACAATATTCTCTTGGAGATATTTTGCACTCGGTCCATGAACGATTTTATCAAGAATATCACGTATTTTACTTGATTTAGAAATAATTTTTCTTCTAATATCATAAAGCGTAGGCGAAGCGTTATCTGAAATTTCGTCCTCGCTTTTTATAGCAAAGGTAATTTTTTCTTCAAGGTATTTATTTGGCACTAGTGTATCAAACAAATAATCTATAGAGGTATTGTTAACTCCCGAGCAGTTACTGCGCCATTCTTTTATAGAACGTATAACCCTTAAGGTTTCGGCAATATCAAGAAGTTCCCTCATCGATAAAACCGCTCCCGACTGACCTCGCAAAACAAAAGATGAAACATTAGTAGCGCCCGCAAAAGAAGGTGCTGTGTACCGCGACATAAAGATATATGCATCCTCTGTCTGCTTTAAGTTCTCCTTTACTACATCTATCTCTGTGGCAGGTATAAGTTTTTTTGCCATTTCTGCGCTATCAGCAATTGAAGCTTCATGGCTTAACATATCTAAAATTTTATCAAGTTCTAAGGTTTTTGCATATCTTTCGATATTATACATAATTACTCCTTAATAGAATTAAAAAACTCAAGTGTTTCAAAATGGCAATCGCTTTGCGCCGAAATATAGTTTTCAGTAATTTTTGACAGTCTTTCTGCGCTTTCGTCAGGTATTTCAAAGGAATAAAGCTTTTTAAAATCAGAATAGGTAATATGCCTTACCGCAGAAAGTAATGTTTTATCCAGTATTACACCGTTATTCCCTTTAGAGCATTCACTGCAACAAATATTACCGTCATAAATATTAAAATACATAACATTGTCTTCAAATTTACCGCATTTATCACAAGCCACTAGGTTAGGACTGTATCCGCAAATAACAGCCGTTCTAAGCTCGGTTATTGCTTTAATAAGCGGCGGAAATCTTTTTTCCTTAGTTAAAAAGTGCAGAGAATTAAGTATCAGTCTTAAGAACTCTTCGTTAGGGGTATTTTCTTCACCGAATCTATATGCCAGTTCACAAAAATACTGAGCTAAGCAAAGCTCAGAAATATCGCTTCCGACAGCAAAAAACTGAGAAATAGGTGTTGCCTCGTAAATTCGGTAGGTATCCTTTTTATTTAAAATTGTAAAGCTTGAATATGTAAGTAAAGAGGTGGCAGCAGCCTTTTTAGATTTAATATTTTTAGCACCTGCCGCAAAAGCCCTAATTATCCCTAAATCACGCGTAAAGAGAGTAACCAAACGGTCACTCTCCCCCACGTTCATTTCCTTTATAACTAATCCTTGGGTTGTAAACCGTGTTTGTAGCTCCGTCACGCAAATCCTTCTCCTTAACACTATTTACAAATTGCAGATAATCTGCAACTTTTCCGCTTTTAATAAATTTAATCCAATTCTTATCAATTTCCACCGTTAACACTTCCTTAATTTAAGTGTTAACAAGGTTACTTTAAATATAATAGGAAATATTAGTCAAGACCGTAGGTATGAATAAGTCCCTGACGGTTGCGCCAGTCCTCCTTAACCTTTACCCAAAGCTTTATATTAGCTTTAATACCGAAAAATTCTTCAATATCTCGTCTTGCCATACTACCGATTTTCTTGAGCGTTTCTCCGCCCTTACCGATAATTATTCCTTTATGTGAATCCTTTTCGCAAATAACGGTAGCCTCAATTTCAACTATAGGCTCACCCGAGTTAGTATCACGCTCAACAAATCTTTCAAGGTCTATAGCAATTCCGTGGGGAACTTCTTTGTCAAGTGTTCGTAGCAACTTTTCACGTATAAGTTCAGCAACAAATACCTTGTCAGGCTGGTCGGTCACATCATCATCGTCAAAATAGTGGGGTGAAACCTTAGCAAACCTATTAAGCTCTTTAAGTAATAAGTCCACTCCGTCACCTGTTCTAGCAGACAAAGGAATTACAGTTTCAAACTCAAACTGCTCATTATAACGTATAATCATATTAAGCAGTTCTTCCTTTTTTTCAAGCAAATCAATTTTATTTATTACGAGAATTGCTTTAAGTTTTCTTCTTTTAAGTTCTTTGATAAGTTCTAATTCAGCAGGCGGTAAGGCGTTGGCATCATTCTTAAAACGTGTCACTGCCTCTACTACCAATACAGCCGCATCAACATCAGCCATACCGTCACCCACAGCCTTGTTCATATTGCGGTCGAGCTGATTTCTCGGCTTATGAAAGCCAGGTGTATCAATAAAAACAAGCTGAGTTTCCTCTTTAGTATAAACACCCATAATCTTAGTTCGGGTAGTTTGGGGTTTATTAGAAACGATTGCCACCTTCTGACCCAAAATACAGTTCATCAAAGAGGACTTACCAACATTCGGTCTTCCTATAATAGTTATAAATGCAGATTTTTCTTTCATATTTTCACACTACACCTTATTTATTGCAAGACCTAATGCATCCAATACATTTTCTTCCTTATCGCGCATAACGGTCTGCTCAAGGCCTCCGTTTACATGGTCATATCCTAAAAGATGAAGCATAGAATGAACGGTTAAAAATGCTATTTCCCTTTCTAAGCCGTGACCGTAAAGGTCTGCCTGCGCAATAGCGTGGTCATAAGATATTACTATATCTCCTAGCATCTTTGCATTTGTTTCGGGATTAATATCATATTCGCCATTTTCCCCTAAAGGAAAAGATAAAACATCTGTGGCATTATCAATATTTCTGAATTTTGCATTCATTTCCTTAATTATATCATCGTTAACAACGCTGATGTCAACCTCACAAGCGCCTTCAATACCCTCAAACGCAACAGTTGCATTACAAGCCTTGCGTATTAAAAGACGTGCGCCCGTAGGCAGTTTGATTTGCTTATCTTTAACTGAAATATTAACCTTTACGCTCATTTCTTTCTGCACTTCTTTCGTAAGCTTTTATTATTTCCTGCACCAAACGGTGACGTACAACGTCCTTACCCGTAAGGCGTGATATTGCTATATCCTCGATATTTTTAAGAATCCTTACCGCATCTTTAAGACCTGATTTTTTACCCTCAGGTAAATCTATTTGGGTAATATCGCCTGTAACAACCGCCTTTGAATTAAAGCCAAGACGTGTTAAAAACATTTTCATTTGCTCGCTTGTTGTATTCTGCGCCTCATCAAGAATAATGAAGCTATCGTCAAGCGTTCTGCCGCGCATATATGCTAAAGGAGCGACCTCAATGTCGCCTCTTTCCTGACATTTCTGAAAATTTTCTGCGCCCAACATATCAAAAAGCGCATCATAGAGAGGTCTTAAATAAGGGTCTATTTTTTGCTGTAAATCACCCGGTAAAAAACCTAACTTTTCACCCGCCTCAACAGCAGGTCTGGTTAAAATTATTCGGTTAACCTGTTTTGCTCTGAAAGCATTAACAGCCTCTGCCACCGCAAGATAGGTTTTACCCGTTCCTGCTGGTCCTACCGCTATTGTAATTGTGTTTTTTCGGATTGCTTCTACATACTGCTTTTGTCCCAAGGTTTTAGGTTTAATAGGCTTTCCCTTAGCTGTAATGCAAATACAATTGATATCTGTAATATCCGCAACCTTTTGCTCTTCGCCATCATCTACAAGCGAAGCCACATAGTCTATATTCTGGTTAGTTATCTGTTCTCCCTTATTTATCATTGTAATAAGGCCTTCAACAGTTTTAGATGCAGAAACAACGTTCTGCACTTCACCCTTAATTTTAATCTTTGAACCGTGAGATGTAATTGCAACATTATATCTTTTTTCAATACGCTTGATATTTTCATCAAAATTCCCAAATAAATTAACAATTTGCTCAATTCGTTCAATATCTACCGTTTGTTCAAACATTCAAATTCTCCCAGTTTCACAAATTAAACATAGTTTACCACAAAATGATGATATTTTCAATAATATTTTATATTTTTTTACTAAAAATAATTGAAATTAATTAAGATTTTTGATATATTATATTAGGTGATATTTTGAAACGATTAATTTATTTGTGTTTGATTTTCATTATAAGCTTTTGTGGGTGTAATCAAAGTGAAGTTATAAGCCAAAAAACACCTGTGACAATCAATATGCCTACTGATAATTCGGTTAACGGGTATAGAACCGAAGGGACAAAAGACAGTGATATAATAGATGCTAACTCAGTTGGTGTAGAAACCAAAGAAGAAAGTAGGCCTACTAATAACACCGAACTTATATACTGCGGCAACCTAAATCGCAAAGTATTTCATTATGCCAATTGCAGTTCTGTTAAACAAATGAAAGAGGATAACAAATATTTTTGTTCTGACAGAAACTTATTTTTAGAAATGGATTACACTCCCTGTAAAAGTTGTAATCCGTAAAAACAGCCAGTCTTCCGACTGGCTGTTTTTATATAGCTGTATTAAGCGCTATTTTAATCATATCTGTAAATGAATTTTGTCTATCCTCTGCCGAAAGTTCCTCACCTGTCACCAATGAATCAGAAACTGTACAGATAGCTAAAGCTTTTTTGCCTGACCTTGCCGCATTCATATAAAGCGCCGCGGTTTCCATTTCAACCCCTAAAACTCCCATCTTAGCAAACGCCTTTATAGGATTTTTATAATCGGGCAAATCTTTTTCACCGTAAAAAACATCAGAAGAAAATATATTGCCTACATGAAATTTCACACCCATTTCCTTGCAGTTATTTACCGCTTTGCACAAAAGTGAAAAATCCGCAATAGGCGCAAAGTTACCTGGTAAAGAGAAGTTTGATGCGAAATTAGAATTAGTGCTTGCGCCTGCGGCTAATATAATATCCCGCACCTTTACATCTTCTCTGTATGAACCTGCAGAACCTATTCTAATTATATTCTGCACATCAAAAAGATTAAATAATTCGTAAGAGTATATTGCCATTGACGGCATACCCATTCCGCTTGCCATAACCGAAACAGGCATTCCCTTATAAAGACCTGTATAACCCTGCACACCTCTTACATCGTTCACAAGTTTTGCCGAATTCAAAAAGTTTTCGGCAATAAACCTTGAACGCTTAGGGTCGCCGGGCATTAAAACAGTTTCTGCAAAATCGCCCTTATTTGCATTAATATGCGGTGTGTAATTCTTACTCATAATTCTCTCCAAACAAATAGTTTTATTTTTCATACTATATACTAAAGGAGTGCTCAGTATGAAATATAATCTTCCCCAAAAAATAAACAACGAAACCGACCTTATGCATTACGAAAATTACCTTTTGAATGACAGCACGATACAAAACAGCTGTTGCTTTTCAGATAATCTTTTTAAGCATATAGGAAAAACCGCAAGAATTCACTTAAACAGCCTTATAATGACAGGTATAATAAATGAAGTTGGTAAAGATTTTTTAATCCTTGGCCGTTCAGGTATGTGCACAATTATACCTTTAATAAACATAAAGGCTATTACTCTCCTTCAGGAAAATCGAATGCGCCACCATTGTTAGAGGGAGCTTCCTGTAAATTAGAGGTTGTATAGCTTGATTCGCTTGTATTCGCCTTTAAAACGGCATCGATTGTCTTTGTTGTGCCCGAGCTAGTAATAACGGTTACCGATATCTTATCCCCCGCAGACGATTCCTCGATAATATCGAGAACTATAGAATCGTCTGTTATTTTTATGTCATTTATGTGGGTTATAATATCATTTTCCTCAACCTTTCCGTAAAGACCGCTATCCTCTGAAACAGAGGCAATCCTGAGTCCTACAGACTTTTGATTTGAAAGTTCAGCAGTTACAGAGTTAATCATATTATAGGTAATACCAAGCTTAGCACGGCTTACAACCTTCCCGCCCCCGATAAGCTCATCAACTATTCTTTTCATAACAGTAGTAGGTATCGCATAGCCAACATTATCGTATGCATTACTTGCAAGCTTTGATGAAGTAACACCAACAACCTGACCATACATATTAACAAGCGCTCCGCCTGAGCTACCGGGATTTATCGCACAAGTGGTTTGAATAAGTCTTGAACTGTAATTAGAAGTTGTGCTTACTCTTCTGTTTACTGCAGAAATTATACCGTCTGTAATGCTTGAAGCATCTATTGCATCACTTGGTCTTCCTATAGCTACAACATTTTGTCCGTAATACAATTCATCAGAATCTGCAAACACAGCAGGTGAAAATTCGCCTGAAGTAATTTTTAAAACTGCAAGGTCGCTTATTTTGTCACCTGCAACGAATTTTGCATCGTATTCCTTACCGTCATAGGTATAAATCTTAAATTTAGCTGACGGTATTTCAGAATATATGTGGTCGTTTGTAACAATGTATCCGTCTTTAGAAAAAACAATTCCGCTTGCCTGTGATATTTCGCCCGATACATTGTAAATTATTATTCCTACAATAGACTTATCTACCTTTTCATAAACCTGTGCTGCTGTCATTTCATCAGTATCAGTAGGCTTTGCGGCAAGATTTACAGACGGTTTTTTACCTGAAACGATAACATTATTTCCGCTTTTGCCCATAAAATAACCTGCTAGACAGCTGCATGTAAGAGCCACAATAACAGCCAAAATAAAGCTGAATACCTTAAGGCCCTTACTCATAGGTCTGTAATCTGCAACAGGTGTAGGTGTAGAATAATTTATTGGGTTATACACAGTCTCGCTATCAAAACGTTCCACTAAATTCGGTGTTTCATCTTGTACGCTTTCAGATTTTATCTTATTATTCTGTAGTTCTTCTTCATTTATATTTTCTTGTTCTTCATTTAAAAACTCACTCATTTTTATTCTCCGTTCAAACTATGGTAATATCATCTTAAAGACAGTAGGACCGTTTTCCTTGCTTGATACCGATATTGTGCCCCCATGTGCCTTTACTATTGTTTTTACAATATAAAGTCCAAGCCCCGTACTGTTCTTTACATTTGAACGTGATTTATCCACCTTATAAAAACGTTCAAATATAAAAGGTAAGTCTTTTTGCGGAATACCCTTACCCGTATTGGTTAAGGTGAAAACCGTTTTATGATTTTCTGCTTTTAA
This sequence comes from Acutalibacteraceae bacterium, assembly GCA_045578145.1. Taxonomy (GTDB): domain Bacteria; phylum Bacillota; class Clostridia; order Oscillospirales; family Acutalibacteraceae; genus UBA737. The sequence goes on along the minus strand of JAZNJT010000053.1, from coordinate 15,080 downwards.
CTCAAATATAAGTAAGCCCCCGCTATCACTGAACTTAATCGCATTATCCACAAGATTATATATAACCTGATGAATTAAATCGCGGTCAGCCTTTACAGATACATTCTGTAATTCATCAAGGCCCTTAATATCAAGTTTTTTGTTCTCAATCCGCTGTTCTTGGCTTATAACCGTTGTGAAAATCAGTTCACGCAAATCAAAAAGCTCAGGCTTCATTGTAAACTCGCCCGACTCAAGCCTCGACATACTTAGCATAGACTCTACAAGACGCGAAAGCCGTTTTACCTCTTCCGACACAATACCTAAATAATATTTATGTTTTTCAGGCTCTATCGTACCGTCAAGAATACCGTCTATAAATCCGCCGATTGTAGTCATTGGTGTTTTTAACTCGTGTGAAACATTGGCAACAAAGCTTTTTCGCATACCCTCAAGACTTGAAAGAGTATTTGTCATCATATTAAACGATACAGAAAGCTCGCCTATTTCATCATCACTCATTACAGGTATACGCTTTGAAAAATCGCCCTTTGCCATAGCATGAGAAGCCTCAGACATTAATTTAAGCGGCTTTGTCATTCGGTATGTCATAGCATAAATCGCAAAGAACATTATAATTATAGGTAAAACTGCTGAAACCAAATACAGTTTTGTAACAGCAGAAAGTAACTTTCGCACCATTGAAAGCGGAGCGGTTGCAAAAACGGTAAAAATATGCCTGTCACTGTCATAAATCGGTTTTGCTGTTACATAGTGCGGGTTTTCGTAAATTCCAAGAGTTGTCAGTCTAAGGTTTTTACTATTACTTAGTTTTTCAAACTCATTTTTAGAAATTATATGTGAGGTATGTTGGCAATTCCCATTTTGTTCCCATTCTTCACAAGAACAAACTGTTACTCTTCCGTCGCAAGCAGCAATAAAAATATCCATATCCGAAACCTCAGAAACAGTTCTTATTATACTGAAAAACTGCTTGGTATCGGTGGCTTTTTCCTTATCTTCCTCTGCTGAGACATATTCCGCAATTTCATCACAAGCCATTGATAGTGTTTCGTATTTTGATTTAGCAATATAATTATTAAGTACAATTGAAAGTATCAACATCATAGCTGTAAGACTCGTAACAATTATTGCCGATGTTATGAAAAAATATTTTTTAAAAAGTTTAAGCTTCATTACAGGCCTCAGATTTTTGTGATTTCAAATTTATATCCCACACCCCAAACCGTTTTGAGCGACCACTCGTTTGAAACATTTTCAAGCTTTTCACGAAGTCTTTTTACATGAACGTCAACTGTTCTTGAGTCCCCGTAGTAATCAAATCCCCAAACCTCATCTAAAAGCTGGTCACGTGTATAAACACGGTTAGGATTGCTCGCTAAATGATAAATAAGTTCAAGTTCTTTAGGCGGTGTGTCAATTCTGGTGCCGTCAACAACAAGCTCGTAATTCGTAAGATTGATTTTCAGCTTATCATATCTTACCTCGCTTATCTGATTTTGCTTATCCTTTTCATTACTGCGTCTTAGCACTGCTTTAATGCGCGCTATAACCTCTTTAGTTTCAAAAGGCTTGGTAACATAATCGTCAGCACCAAGTTCCAAGCCTAAAATTTTATCAAAGGTTTCACCCTTTGCTGTCAGCATAATAATCGGGGTTTCACTTTGTTTCCTGATTTCTCTGCAAACCTGCCAACCGTCAAGAACGGGCAGCATAATATCAAGCAAGATAAGGTCAGGATTATACTGCGCGGCATATTTTACCGCCTGCTCACCGTCATTTGCAACTACAGTTTCAAAGCCATCTTTTTCAAGATATAGCCTTAAAAGTTCGCATATATTGACATCATCATCAACAATAAGTATTTTATGTTTCATAAATAATATCCTTTCTGCATATTATTCTAAAAACAATATTATAATAATATTATTAAGAGAGTGTGAATAATTGTGATATTTTTAATAAAAAAACCTCTCATTACGAGAGGTTTTATACTGAAATAATTATTCAGCTGCTTCTTGGGTTTCTTGTTCCTTCATCTTAGCAAAGCATTCGCTACAATAAACAGGACGGTCATCACGCGGAACAAAAGGCACTGTTGCCACACCACCGCAAGCTGCACAAACTGCTTCGTGCATCTCTCTGGGAGCCCTTCCTGCATTTTTACGCTTATCGCGGCAAGGCTTACAGCGCTGCGGTTCGTTTACAAAGCCTTTAGATTCGTAAAACTCCTGCTCTCTTGCAGTGAATACGAATTCCTCTCCGCAATCTTTGCAAACTAATGTCTTGTCTTCGAACATCTCTTTTACCTCTCTTGGATTTGTTTTTAGCCCTGGACGGAATTGCACCGACATCTTTGTTTTTCAACGCTCTGCTTTATTTAAGCTACATGGGCATATATAAACAGTTTTACACTGTTTTTAACTTTTTTCTGATTCGCGCAAGGGAGTTGTCCACCGATTTCTCGGAAATACTAAGCTTAAGTGCTATATCAGAGTACCTCTCTCCCAATAAATATAGCTGTAAAACATCATACTCAAGTGATGAAAGTTCAAGTCTTATAGTATCAGTAAGACTTTTATAATCCTCGCGGTCAAAAAATATTTTTTCAGGACTGTTACTGTCTATCAAATCTGTATTTTCTATAGACAACAATAATTCCTGCGGTATATCCTTCTTACGTTGACGGTTTTTAAGCACCGTAAAAAGCGCGCGTTTAATGCAAAGTGTAGCAAATGTTGAAAATCCGGCTTTTTTTGAGTCAAAATCCTTTATAGCAGAATAAAGCGCCAAGGTTGCTTCTTGAAAGGCATCTTCTGCATAATCTGACGGACAGTATTTTTTAATGTATGAATACATCACAGGATAATAGCGGTCAATTATGATCTGTAACATTTCATAATTGCCTTCCTTTATACTTACTACTATCTCATCATCGGTAAAATTTTCGTAATTTTCGACAAAATTTTTAGACATTATATCTCCAAATCGGCAGTTCTCACCAAATATGAATTTATAATACAATAAAAATAAATAAAAGTCAAGAAAAATTTAAAATTTGTTAATTTTATGTCAAAAACATTGACTTTATTAGTTGAAAAGCTTATATTATATATAGGGAGGTTATCTAATATGTACAAAAAACAGTATGAATTATGGTGTCAAAAAGCAATCAAAGATGAAGACTTAATTAATGAATTAAAAGAAATTTCAGGAAATGAAGAATTAATTTCTGATGCTTTTTATAAAAATCTTGAATTTGGTACAGCAGGGCTCAGAGGTGTTATCGGTGCGGGTACCAACCGTATGAACATATATACTGTCGGTCAAGCTACCCAAGGTCTTGCTGCTTACGTTAACTCTGTAACACAAAACGGCAGTGTTGCAATAGCTTATGACAGTCGTATCAAATCTGACGTTTTCGCTCGCGTTGCGGCATCTATTTTTGCCGCTAACGGAATTAAAGTTTATCTTTATAAAGAGCTTATGCCCACCCCTATGCTTTCATTTGCAGTAAGATATCTTAAATGTGATGCAGGCGTTGTTGTAACCGCCAGCCATAATCCTGCAAAATACAACGGCTATAAAGCATACGGACCTGACGGAAGTCAGTTAGGACCCAAAGAAGCAGATTTTGTGCTTTCAATTATGCAGAGTGTTGATATTTTTGACGGCGTAAAATCTATGGATTTCGAAAAAGCTTTAAACGACGGCATCATAGAATACATTGGCGACGATGTAATAGAAGAATATCTTAAAAATGTTGAAGCGCAACGCGTTGAAAAGGATATGGACCTTTCAAATCTCAAGGTGGTTTATACCCCATTAAACGGTGCAGGTAATAAACCTGTCCGTGCCATCTTTAAAAAAATCGGCATTACAAATGTTGTCGTTGTTCCTGAACAAGAACACCCTGATGGTAATTTTCCAACAGCACCATACCCCAACCCTGAAATTAGACAGGCTTTTGAATGTGCGCTAAAGATTGCTGAAACCCATAATCCCGATATTTTGCTTGCAACCGACCCCGACAGTGACCGCGTAGGTATTGCAGTAAATATTGACGGTGAATATAAATTGTTTTCAGGTAATGATGTTGGTGTGCTTTTACTCAACTACATTTTAACCCGCCGTAAAGCAAACGGAACATTACCCGAAAATCCTTTAGCAGTTAAAACAATTGTTTCTACAGAGCTTTGCCAAAAAATTGCTGATAAGTATGGTTGCGCACTTGTAAATGTTTTAACAGGCTTTAAATTTATCGGCGAACAGATAACAATTCTTGCCGAAAAAGGTGAGCCTGAACGCTACATTTTCGGTTTTGAGGAAAGCTACGGATACTTAGCTGGTGATTATGCCCGCGATAAAGACGCCGTTGTGGCATCAATGCTTATCTGTGAAATGACCGCTTACTATAAATCTCAGGGCAAAACCTTGGGAGATGTACTTGATGATATTTATAAAGAATTCGGCTATTATTATACAGTTCAAAAGAGCTTTACATGTGAAGGTCAAAGCGGTATGCAAAAAATAAAGAGCATTATGGATGATTTACGTAAAAATCCGCCTAAAACAATTGAGGGAAGCCGTGTTATTAAAATCAACGACTACGGAAAATCGCTTTCAATAAATGCCGTAACAGGTAAATCCGAAATACTAACACTCCCCAAATCCGATGTTTTATGCTACTTTATGGAAAACGGCAGTTCATTTATTGTGCGTCCCTCAGGCACAGAGCCTAAAATCAAAATTTATGTTTGTGCGGTTGGAAATTCTGCAGCAGACGGCGAGGCTAAAAGGGAATATCTTGTTAAGGCAGGCACCTCTATTTTAGGTTTTTAATAAAATGATAAAAGACACACAGAAATCTGTGTGTCTTATTTTCTATAATATGTGTAATAAACTATGATATCCATCTGCTCACCGTTTATAGCGTTGACGCCTGTAACTGTAATACCGTCACCACTAAGCAGTGTGTAATAAGTAGCTTCATCTACCTTACATTTAAATACATCGGTTTCACCGCACATAACGATAATCTCGCCGTCAAGAACTACTATTCTTCCTTGTTTTCCTAAAATGGTTTCTTTAACATTTCCAAAAGCATCTCTTACACGGCGTGTTACATATTTAATTTCTCTGCCGTCCATCTGGGCAAGAGTAACATCGTTCTTATCCTGCTTTTTTCTTAAAAAACCAAACATTATTTAAAATCCACCTTTTTAAGAACTGAAAATTCATGTTCTTCGGGCTTGTAATTTTGGAAGTATTCAATAAGGTGTTTCGGATTATCGAAAGCGGGCACTAATTCTTTTGCTTTCGCAGTCATAAACCTTTGCTTCACAGCAGTGTTAAGCATTTCTATTAGATTATCATAATAACCGTTTATGTTATAAATGGCTATAGGTTTATTATGCCTTCCCAACTGTTTTAAAGTCATAATTTCAAAAAATTCATCAAATGTACCTATACCGCCGGGAACTGCAACAAAGGCGTCGGCACGTTGCTCCATAACATATTTTCTCTCACGCATAGTTTCTGTATATATAAACTCAGAGCATTGTTCAAATAAAACTCCGTCAACCTTAAAAAATGACGGTGCTACACCTATAACACTTCCGCCCTTTTTAACAACACCACGGGCAGCCGCTCCCATAAGACCGTTAGCACCTCCGCCGTAAATGAGGCTATGCCCCGCCTCGCCTATTACCTCGCCTAATTCCTCGGTCTTTTCAATATAAGTTTTATCTATTTCGTTGCTCGAAGCACCGTAAAGACAAATATTCATATTTTTTCTCCATTCAAAACTGCATTTATAAGATTATCACCCTGATACTCAAGCTTTAATGAGAAAAACGGTGCTTTCTCCTCTATAAGCTTAAAGAAAATTTTATCGCCTTCCCAAACGGGAAGCTCATAAAGGTTTTCAATTTCTACCCATTCAAGAATTCCCTCGTCACATTCCTTTAATGTTCCGCTAAAATCATCAGAGTGGAAGATATGCATATATTCCGTTTTCCATACATCAGAAACAAAGGTAACTATTCCGCAATAGGTATAGGAATTAAGGGTAAGACCTGTTTCTTCTTTTACCTCTCTAATAACACACTCTTCCGGACTTTCCTTATCCTCGAATTTTCCGCCTATTCCTATCCATTTATCGTAGTTTAAGTCATTTTGCTTTTTCACCCTATGAAGCATTAAATACTTGCCGTCTTTCTCAATATGGCAAAGCGTTGTATTTATCATTTTAATCTTCCTCGTTTATAGGTGTAGCTTCAGGCTTGTAATCACCAATATAGAAAATCTCAGAATTAACATTCTGTTGGTCAAAAATGTTATTATACTGCACCTTTTCGTAGTCATCAAGCAAATCAGTATAAGGCGATATGTCGCTCCATTTATAGTAATTATTAAGATTATCTATATAGCCCACAGTATCGATAACAGGTAATGTTTTTGCGAGCTTTAACAAATATTTATTGTATTCTGTAAGCTTAACACCCGCTGTTTCCAAAACCAATGACGAAAGATAATTTGAGCTTAGCTTATCAATATATTTTTCTTCAATATCATAATTAGCCCAAATAAAAAACGGTGTAGCGTGTCGGCTCTGTTCCTGTTCAGCTGTAAGGTTTGAGAGATTAGGAACACCCATTACCTCAGCTATAAATGAGGTTTCAATTGACGGTTGATGGTCGCCGAACATACAGATAACGGTAGGCTCTTTAACCTTTGAAAAATATTCAATAAGTCCTTTAAACGCATCATCACTTGCCTTTACCAAGGACAAATATTTATTTGCTTTATTATATGCTTTTGAAGTAGATGTAGCAAATATGCTTTCATTAAAGTTTATACAGCTTGTAGTATAACCGCCGTGGTTCTGCATGGTAACATTAAAAGCATAATACGGAACAGATTTATCTCTATTTTCGAAATCTTCTATCAAAAGCTTATAATTATAATCATCATTAATGTACTGACGCAACAGCATATTTTTGCCTGGATACATCTGTTCTACCAAGGATTGCAAATAATTTGCATCATTGCCGCTCTCCTTGTATTTGTCCATAAGGCTTATATCCATTATATTTTCAAGACTTATGAATTTATTGAATCCAAGATTACTGTAAACCTCTGTTCGCTTCCAACCGTTAGCATAATACGGGTGCAAAGCATAAGATGAATACCCTTGAGCCTCTAAGGTTGATACTAACGAAGCGATAGGATTTTTAATATACAGCATATAAGCATTACTGCCCGATGGCAAAAATGCAGTTGTATGCCCTGTTAAAAATTCAAATTCTGTATTAGATGTTCCAGCCCCTATTACAGGAACATAAAGATTGCCTTTTACCGTATTTTCTGTAAGGCTTCTCATAAAAGGCATATAATCCTCGTTTGTGGTAAGGTTTCCCAGCACTGAAAGGTCAGAAAGCGACTCATTCATAATACAAATAATATTAGGCTTTTTATAGCTGGAGTCTATTTCAGGTTGGTTTTCACCCGAATCGTTAACATTGCCGAGATAGTCGCCTATAGCTTCAGAATTATAATCGTTTGGCTCAGACATATAAAGATATTTAGTGTTACAAAAAAAGTTCCATACGAAGCCATAGTTGTGATAACCACGAGTCTGATTCCAGAAGTCTGGCTTTAAGCCCAAGTTTGCAAACACGTTTGTAGCGTAAAACAGTATAAGCAAAACTGCACTAAATGTGCCCATAAATGTTCTTGAAATAATTTTTGTAGTAAGGTTATACTTCGGTGTCTTAGTTTTTATGCCTATAATCATAATAAAAATGAATATTAAGCTCGCAATAATTATTTTATAAGTTGGGGTGTAATTATAAGTATTTGCAACACCAACAGCTGTTGTAACGCTTAAAAAATCCATTGGCAAAAATGGTGTTCCCCTAAATTCCATAACATAACTGTGAGCCAATGCGAAACCGTATAAAATGGGTGTTATTATTGTATAAGACAATCTAAAACTGCCTGTCAGAGCAAAAACTATGAAATACATTACTAATATTACTGCATAGTTTCCAAAAAAGCCCAAATAGGTCATATCATAGATAAAAACAGAGTTTAAACACTCGGTCATAGTAATAGTAATAATAGGTAGCAAAGCTAAAAATACAAAACACCATATTTTATTTGCCAGTTCATTTTTAATCGCTATTGTATATGCTGCAGAAAGTCCTAAAACAAACGGACAAATAAGCGCAAAAGCTAACAACAACCATTTTTGTGAAAATTCTTGAGAAGTGAAATCTTTAGAAAGAATAACCACCGCCAAAAGAGTTACCAAACCTATAATAAGACCTGTGATTTTTGAGCGCTTAGTAGAAGTAATCGTAAAAGTATTCCTTAAAAAATTAAGCAATGTGTTTTTTATTAAGTTCAAGTATTTATAAATTAATTCCAAAACCTTCATAATGAATCCTTTCGAAATTTTAACAAAATTATACTTATATATTATATCATATAACCTTTCAAAAAACAACACACTAATATTATTAAAATATTAATATTTTATTAAAAAAATAAAACCTCGAATAATCGAGGTTTTACTTATAAAATTATCGAAGTCTTCTTAGTATCTCATTATTCTGAGTCATAATCTGTCCCATACCGTAGATAAGGAAAAGAGTAATTATTGCTATAACTATTCCTAAAACCGCAACACCCACTGCAACGATAGTAAAAATACTGTCAAGCAATACTAAAATTACCGCAACTGCCGCAAAAAACAGAAATATTCCGATAGCAACTATAAAGGCAAAAAACTTAATAACCTTGTCTATATTGCTTATTGCTTTATTTGTGTATTTATCCATAATTGTTTTTTCTGTGGAAGAACTAATATCCTCAAACAAAATTTCTTCTCCGATATTATTAGTCACGGTTTTCTACCTCTTTCTTCACACCGATAGTTACTCTTTCTCCGTTAATATCCCATTCCTTAACAAATCCCATAGGCTTAGAGCTTAAAAGACTGTCAGCTAATGTGTCTCCTGCAATAATTTCTTTATTTGCAAGAGCAATAGCCACAACATTTTCATTGCCCTCTATGGTGATTGCAATATGGTCGGTAACATTAAAACCAGCTTCCTTACGCATGGTCTGAATTTTACTTACAAGCTCTCTTACAAAACCTTCTTCTATCAGTTCTTTTGTGAGTTTGGTGTCAAGAGCTACGGTGATTCCTCTGTCAGATACAGTAAAGAAACCTTCTTTCTGATTAGCCTCAATCAATAAATCTTCAGTTGTAAGTTCAATCTCACCAATAGAAATGTTAAGCTTTATTAAACCGTTTGCATCAAGTTCTGCCTTAGCAGCGCTACCATCAATTTCTGCTAAAAGATTACGAATTTCACCTAACTGTTTGCCATACTTTGGACCTAAAGTTTTAAGTTGAGGCTTAAATGTGTAACTCATGAAATTATCAACCGCATTTGTAAACTCAACATTTTTAATGTTAAGCTCCTCGCGGATAATATCTTTATAAAAATCTTCAAGCTCTCCTTCAAGACTGACATACATTGAGCCTAAAGGCTGACGGTTTTTAAGTGAAGATCCGTTACGTGCGCTTCTGCCGAGAACTACAATTTCAAGTACCTTTAACATCTGTTCTTCAAGCTTTTCATCAATAGCGCTTTCATCTACTACAGGGAAATTGCAAAGATGTATACTCTCAGGTTCAGTAGCATCAAGGTTTCTAACCAAGTTCTGATAAATACTCTCTGCCATAAACGGAATCATAGGTGCGGCAGTTTTTGCAATAGTTACAAGAGCATTATAAAGTGTAACATAGGCTGCAATCTTATCTTCTGTAAGACCTTGCACCCAATAACGCTCACGGCCCCTTCTTACATACCAGTTACTCATTTGGTCTACAAATTCTTGTAAAGCACGTGCAGCCTCAGGTATACGATAGTTGCTTAAATTCTCGTCAACTGCCTTTACAGTGGAATTAAGACGTGACATAAGCCACTTATCCATAACTGTAAGTTTACAGTCTGCTAAATTATATTTTGTTGGGTCAAACTTATCTATGTTTGCATAAAGTACATAGAAGGCATAGGTATTCCATAGAGTGCCCATAAACTTGCGCTGACCTTCTATTACCGCTTTATCGTGGAAACGGTTAGGCAGCCAAGGAGCTGAGTTAGTATAGAAATACCAACGTATTGCATCTGCGCCAAACTGCTCAAGTGCATCAAATGGGTCAACTGCATTTCCCTTTGATTTACTCATCTTCTGTCCGTTCTCATCCTGAACATGACCCAACACTATAACATTCTTAAATGGAGCTTTATCAAAAATAAGTGTTGAAATAGCAAGCAGTGAATAGAACCAACCTCTTGTCTGGTCAACTGCCTCTGAAATGAAGTCAGCAGGAAACTGCGACTCAAAAAGTTCTTTATTCTCAAAAGGATAATGATGCTGTGCAAAAGGCATTGAGCCCGAGTCAAACCAACAGTCAATAACCTCAGGAACACGGTGCATCTGTTTATTACAATGAGGACATTTAATTGTAACCTCATCAATAAAAGGACGGTGAAGTTCAATATCTTCAGGGCAATTTCCCGACATTGATTTAAGTTCTTCAATACTGCCTATAGAATGCATATGACCGCATTCACAGGTCCAAATATTAAGAGGCGTACCCCAATATCTGTTACGTGAAATACCCCAGTCTTGAACATTCTTAAGCCAATCTCCAAAACGCCCCTTGCCTATGCTTTCAGGTATCCAGTTTATAGTGTTATTATTTTTTATAAGGTCGTCCTTAACCTCGGTCATCTTAATAAACCAAGATTCTCTTGCATAGTAGATAAGTGGTGTATCACATCTCCAGCAGAAAGGATAGTCATGTTCAAATTTAGGTGCATCAAAAAGCAGTCCCTTTTCTTCAAGATCAACTAAAACCTTAGGGTCTGCATCCTTAACAAACATACCCGCATATGGTGTTTCCTCTGTAAGCTCACCCTTAGCATTAACGAACTGAACAAAGGGTAAATCATATTTTCTGCCAACCTTGGCATCATCCTCACCAAAAGCAGGCGCTATATGAACAATACCTGTACCATCTGTCATAGTGACATAACTGTCACAGGTGATAAAATGTCCCTTTTTGTTCTGTTTCTCGCAAACAGGCTTTACAAAGTCAAATAAAGGCTCATATTCTCTGTGTTCAAGGTCTGTACCCTTAAATTCTTCAAGGATTTCGTAAGCAGGTGTTTCCTCTGTGCCAAGCTTACCTAAAACTTTTTCTAGCAAAGCTTTTGCCATATAATAGATAAAACCATCATTAGCCTTTACCTTGCAATATGTTTCGTCTGGGTTAACGCAGAGCGCTACATTAGACGGCAATGTCCACGGAGTTGTAGTCCAAGCAAGGAAATATGCGTCCTCGCCCACTACCTTAAAGCGTACAACCGCACTTCTTTCCTTAACATTCTTATAACCCTGTGCTACCTCGTGAGAAGAAAGCGGAGTACCACATCTCGGACAGTAAGGCACAATTTTAAAGCCTTTATATAAAAGACCTTTGTCAAAAATCTGCTTTAATGCCCACCATTCAGACTCAATAAAGTTATTATCATAAGTAACGTAAGGGTCATCCATATCAGCCCAAAAGCCAACAGTCTTTGAGAAGTCCTCCCACATACCCTTATATTTCCATACACTCTCTTTGCAGTGAGCTATAAAAGGCTCTAAACCATATTCCTCAATCTGCTCCTTGCCATCAAGGCCCAAAAGTTTTTCTACCTCAAGTTCAACAGGAAGTCCGTGTGTATCCCAGCCCGCTTTTCTCGGCACCATACAACCCTTCATTGTGCGGTAACGCGGAATCATATCCTTAATTACACGGGTAAGCACGTGACCTATATGTGGTTTGCCGTTAGCAGTTGGCGGACCGTCATAAAACACATAAGGCTCACCCTTTGCTCGCTGTTCAATACTCTTTTCAAAAATCTTGGAATCAGACCAAAACTTTTCTATTTTCTTTTCTTCTTCTACGAAATTAAGGTTAGGTGAAATGCTGTTATACACTTCATTATCTCCTTTCAATAAAACAGATAAAAAGCACCTTGCCCAGCAAGGCGCTTTTAAAAAATCACCAAAAAATTAATCCTTTGCAGCAGGAATCTGCTGTTTGAGCGCCGCTCTTGTCTTGCGAACCTCACCTAAGTTAGCGGTAAGTCCCTCATCTGCTCTGCGCATAATATCATCAACAAAATCCTGAGCTGCTTTTCTCATCTCACGGCTCTTGCCCTGAGCGGTAGCAATAATTTCAGCAGCCTTTGCCTGAGAAAGCTTTACGATTTCTTCCTGCGCTACCATAGCCTTTGCTTTTTCTTCAGCGTTTCTGATTATACCGTCAGCCTCGCGCTTAGCATTTGTAATAATGTCAGCACGGTCAGCAACAATACCCTTTGCCTGCTTGATTTCTGCAGGGATGTTAAGACGGATATCATCTACTACTGCACGAAGTTTTTCAATATCTACAACGGTTTTTTTGCCGGGGATTTTAATGCCGCTGTCGAGCACCTCGTCAAACTGTTCCAATAATTCATCAAGTGTCATTTTTTCTTCCTCCAAAACCTATAAGGTTATTTTGTAATTCTGTTTATAATATCCTGTCTTATAACCTCGGGAACAAAGCTTTCAATTTCTCCGCCCATAGAAGCTATTTGCTTAACCATACTTGAGCTAAGATACATATTTTCCGCCGCCGTTGTTAAAAACAGGGTTTCAACATTTGGATTTAACTTCTTATTTGTAAGCGCCATCTGAAATTCATACTCAAAATCGGACATGGCGCGAAGACCCTTTATAATAGCAGTAGCGCCCTTTTGAGCCGCATAGTCAGCCAATAAACCGTCAAATTTATCTACCTCTACATTTTCTAAATCGGGTATGCATTTTTTTATCATTTTCACCCTTTCTTCAGGTGTAAAGGAGCAATTTTTAGACTTGTTATCAGCCACAACCACTATTACCTTTTGAAACATTTTTGAAGCTCTGGTAATAATATCAAGGTGACCGTAGGTTACAGGATCAAATGAACCGGGACAAATCGCAATAACAGAATCTCTCATTACTTAATTCCCCTTTCTGTAAACCGTAACATTAACCTTGCCGTAACGGTAGGTTTTAAAAACAGAAAAACCACCGACACTTTCTTCGAGCATGACATCAATCGGATGCTCACAAACTATCATACCATAATCACTCATAAGGGGTAATACTGCCTTAATTGCAGGCATTAAAAGACCTGCATTATACGGTGGATCCAAAAAAGCAATATCAAATACATCTCTTGACATAGCACAAAAAGATGCATAATCAGTATGAACCACTCTTGCCTTATCAGAAAAACCGCAAGACTCAATATTGGTCTTAGCAATTCTAACTGATACCGCAGAGGAATCTACCAAAACTGCACTTTCTGCACCGCGGCTTAAGGCTTCAACGCTAAGTTGACCCGAGCCTGCAAATAAATCAAGAATCCGTCTGCCCTCAATATCAAACTGCAAGGCACTGAAAAGACCTTCCTTAACCTTATCAGGTGTAGGTCTTACATCCTTACCGTCAGGAGTTACAAGGCGCTTGCCCTTTGCAGAACCGGTTATAACTCGCATTAACATCACCAAAATATATAGTTATAGTACCTATCACATTATCCCACTAAACCATACTGTTTGTCAATAGTTTTTTTGAAAAAGCGAAAGTTTTTCTTTTAAAATATCAAATATTAGTATATAATTACATAAACGGGGTGAAAAAATGACCGAAGTATATTTTTTTTATGATAATGCAGACAAAACCCAAAGGCAACAGCTATCTATACTTGCTAAAAGGTTTATTATCCTTAAATCAGGTGCAGATCTCACAATATCTAAAACAAAAAACGGCAAACCTTATTTTAAGGAATTGCCCAATTTTCATTTTAATATATCCCACACAGAAGGCGCACTGGCCATAGCTTTTTCAAATAGTTTTGTGGGTGTTGATGCCGAGAAACTAAAAACCCCCAACCTTAGAGTAGCAGAGCGTTTTTTTACAAAAGCCGAAAATGAATATATAAAGCAAAACCCCCATCGACACTTTTTTGAAATATGGACTAAAAGAGAAGCATTTATAAAGAAAAACGGTCTTTCACTTAAAGATTTATCCTCCGCAAAAACAGACGGTATACGCACCTTTTTTGTAGAAGAATATGCAATATCCGTCTGCTGTAATGATATAAACAAAATTAAACTACATACAGAAAGCCTTGAAGCTTTGAGGAAAATTCTTGAAAATCAGGCTTACTTGTGATATACTACTTAGGTTGTTTATTAAAAGCATTCACAAAGGAGTATTTTTGTGGCAGATTTAAGAAAAGAAATTGAAAGACGCAGAACATTTGCGATTATATCTCACCCAGATGCCGGTAAAACAACTCTTACCGAAAAATTCCTTTTATACGGCGGTGCCATTCAGACTGCAGGCTCGGTTAAAGGTAAAGCTACCGCAAAACACGCGGTGAGCGACTGGATGGATCTTGAAAAGCAAAGAGGTATTTCTATTACATCGTCAGTTATGCAATTCGAATATGAGGGTTATTGCATAAATATTCTTGATACCCCAGGTCACCAAGACTTCTCTGAGGATACCTACCGCACACTTATGGCAGCGGACAGTGTTGTAATGGTTATAGATGCAGCTAAGGGTATAGAAGCGCAGACACGCAAACTTTTCAGAGTTGTGGCTCGCAGAAATATACCGATTTTTACATTTATAAACAAGCTTGACCGTGAAGCCCGCGACCCGTTTGAGTTGTTAGACGAGCTTGAAAAAGAATTCGGTATAGGCACATATCCTGTAAACTGGCCTATTGGCTGCGGTGTTTCATTTAAAGGTGTTTTTGACCGTGATAAGAGAGAAATCCTCACCTTTAACGAATTTCACAGGGGACAGGATAGAATAAAGCCAATTTCTTGCGATATAACTGACACCGCAAAATTAGATGAGTTAATAGGCGAATACCAGCGTGCCGAGCTTGTTGACCAGATAGA
>JAZNJT010000052.1:0-1618 GCA_045578145.1 Acutalibacteraceae bacterium | reverse complement strand
TTCCCCAAAGAAAACAATTTCTGATATAATTTTAAGATATGCAAGAGCCCTTGAAAATTCGGCAGGCAGTAGCGTTGAAACACTGTATAAAATGCTTGATGATAAGGTTGAAGTGCTTGAATTCAGTGTTAAACCCGATTTCCTCAAGCTTGGTATATGCTTTAAGGATTTGAAAACAAAATCAAATACACTTATAGCCGGTATTATGCGCGACCGCAAGACCATAATCCCTACGGGTGATGATATGCTGCTTGCAGGCGACAAGGTTGTAGTAATCGCCGCTAACCAAAGAATTAATACTCTATCAGATATATTGAAATAAGGTAACGATATGAACAGAAAAATGGTTTTTTACATATTGGGACGTATTTTGTTGGTAGAGGCAGCACTTTTGCTGTTGCCGACAGTATGCGCACTGATATATAAAGAAAAATGTGTATACGCTTTTTTAATAACTATTGCACTAGCTATCCTTTCGGCTTTAGTGCTAATACTTCCAAACCGCACTAAAGACAGAGCAATTTTTGCAAAGGAAGGCTTTGTTATAGTGGCTCTCGGTTGGATTTGCCTTTCAGTAATAGGAGCTCTGCCATTTACTTTAAGCGGTGAAATACCGTCGTTTATTGATGCTTTTTTTGAAACTGTAAGCGGATTTACCACAACAGGCGCTTCCATTGTTGCCGATGTTGAAGCAATGTCACACGGAATACTGTTTTGGAGAAGCTTTACACACTGGGTAGGTGGTATGGGTATACTTGTGCTTGTAATGGCTATCGTTCCCACCGATACGGGCCGTTCTATGCATCTTATGCGTGCTGAAATGCCAGGTCCCATAATAGGAAAACTTGTTCCGAGAATTAAAACCACTGCAAAAATACTTTACTTAATATATATCATTTTAACTGTACTCCTTGCTATAATGCTCTATTTCGGCGAAATGTCAATATTTGAAAGTATCGTTCATGCTATTGCTACAGCAGGTACAGGCGGTTTTGGTATTAAAGCCGACAGTATCGGCGGATATTCACCCTATATTCAATGGGTTATTACAATCTTTATGATTCTTTTCGGCATAAATTTCAATTTATATTATCTTTTACTCACCAAAAAATTCACATCCGCCCTAAAGAGTGAGGAACTCTGGACTTACGTTACAATAGTTTTACTTTCAACAGGTATTATAACCTTTAATATTTACAGTGATTTCAGCACAATTAGTGATGCTGTGCGCCATTCCGCGTTTCAGGTTTCTTCAATTATAACCACTACAGGCTATGCTACTGTAGACTTTAACCTCTGGCCCTCACTTTCTAAAATGATTTTGTTTATACTAATGTTTATAGGCGGATGCGCAGGATCTACAGCAGGCGGTCTTAAAATTTCACGTGCTATACTTTTATTTAAAACTGTTAAGGCAAATCTAAAGCATATGCTACACTCTCGATCGGTTGAATCCATCAGATTTGAGGGTAAAACCGTTGATAAACCCACTATAAATAATGTAACCAGTTATTTTGCGGTTTATTTTATGTGTCTTTTAGCAGTTATTTTTATAATTTCATTCGACCCGTTTGATTTTGAAACACACATTTCCGCTGCAGTTTCTTGCTTTAATAAT
>JAZNJT010000051.1:0-1813 GCA_045578145.1 Acutalibacteraceae bacterium | reverse complement strand
TGTGGGCTAAAAAGGATTTAGGAAGTTTTTCTTCTCTTCCTTTTGAAATGAAGCCTCATACTGTCCGTATTTTTAAAGTAAAAAAGAAGCGTGCCGCTTCACCCTCTTCGCGTTCCAACTAAATTTAAAACCGAAAAATGTTGCTCGCGGTAAAAATACGCAAATTCCTATACGGTAAAAAAGAAGGCTGCGCCTTCACGCACTTCGCGTCCCAACTAAATTCAAATATAACAAATGTCGCTCGCGATAAAATTACGCAAATTGGTACAATATAAGCATAGTTTGTATGATTTACATTCTATGCTTATTTTTGTTATAATAAGAAGGTAATAGTTTGCTGACGCTTACGCAAATGAACTTAGCGTTCGTATAGGAAATTGTCAGCCGCCTTCTTATTATAAAGATTCGATTAAGCAGGTTGTCCCTGTTTCTTAATGAAACAGCGTTCGTGTCACTAACCAATATGAATCGTAATAAGTTTGTTGCGGAAACATTACACATCTTAATTTAGAAAGAAGGAATGTTTATGATTAGTGTTGGCATTGATGTATCCAAAGGAAAAAGCACTGTGTGTATTATGAAACCCGGAGGCGAAGTGCTGAAAAAGCCTTTTGAAATGGTTCATTCTACGGAATCAATACTCCAACTTGTTAAACTTATCAATTCCTACGATGAGGAAACTCGTGTCGTTCTGGAATCTACCGGACACTATCACTTACCTGTGGTAACTCTGCTCGTTGAAAAGGATATATTTACCTGCTGCGTAAATGCCTTTCGAATGAAAAAGTTTTGTTCGCAAAGCATCAGGCGAGTAAAAACAGATAAAATTGATGCTGTTCACATTGCTCAATTCGGACTTACATACTGGGATGAATTATCTCCTGTAAAGCCTCCTGAAGATGTATATCAAGAACTCAAATTGCTTGCAAGGCAGTATTATCAAACAGTTTCAATGCTTGTTAAAGCTAAAGTAAATTTAAGTAATTTGCTTGACCAGACTATGCCCGGCATTAAGGAATTGATGAATGATAGTCCAAGTAATCACAAGCTTACCGACTTTGTTAAGCGTTATTATCATTATGGTCATATCCTTGAAATAGGAGAAAAACGCTTTACATCTGATTATTGCAAATGGGCAAAAAAACAGGGATACCGTGTGTACGAACGTTTAGCAAGTGATATTCTTGCCGTAGCTCAAAACGGTATCCCTGTGCTTCCAAACTCTCCTGTCACCAAGGTTGTAGTTTTAGAAGCCGTGCGAGTACTTCATGAAATCGAAATATCTCGTGACACTATTTTAGCACAAATGCAAGAACTTGCCAAGTCTTTACCGGAATTTTCTGTTATCAGAGAAATGCCTTGCATCGGTGATACTCTTGCACCACGTATTATTGCTGAAATTGGCGATATCCGCCGATTTAAAAACAAGCATTCTTTAATTGCTTATGCAGGTATTGATGCACCACCTTATCAATCAGGAGCATTTAATGCTACGGAACGTCATATTTCCAAGCGCGGCAACAGTTATTTGCGTAAAACCGGATATGAAATTATGCAATGCCTCATTCAACACAAACCCATTGGCGACCCTGTTTATGATTTCATCTGCAAGAAACGTCTTGAGGGTAAAAGTGGAAAGAAAGCTATGATTGCCGGTTTAAACAAATTCTTACGCCTTTACTACGGCAGAGTTGCCGAGCTTTACAAAGAAATCAATGAACAACTGATATTCGGCAGTTACCTCTAATTAGATTTAATCTGTTTTCGAGATAGTCAAGCGGCTATCTCTATTTGTTGTGCAATTCTTTACTTT
>JAZNJT010000050.1:0-42981 GCA_045578145.1 Acutalibacteraceae bacterium | reverse complement strand
ATAGCATAAAAGCGGCGATAAATCAATGCGAAGCATTGTATATCCCTTCGGGGAATGACGGACTTCGCCCTTATTACATCAATTCCGTAAGGAATTGCATATCATCAAGCCGACAGAAATACACACCTACGGTGTGATGAGATACAACAACGGTGAACCGTTGTTGGTGATATACACGACTTCGTCGTGATGATATACCAAGCCTGTCGGCTTGGATAAAAAAACTCTCGTTCAAAAGAACGAGAGTTTTTTGGAGGCACCACCCAGATTTGAACTGGGGATAAAGGCTTTGCAGGCCTCTGCCTTACCACTTGGCCATGGTGCCATATATATGTGTTTTTGAAAAATAAAGGACGCTAAAGTCAATCTTTTAGCGTCCTCTTGGAGCGGATTACGAGGCTCGAACTCGCTACCTCCACCTTGGCAAGGTGGCGCTCTACCAGATGAGCTAAATCCGCATAAGGTTGGTGCCTCCGGTCGGAATCGAACCAACGACACGAGGATTTTCAGTCCTCTGCTCTACCGACTGAGCTACAGAGGCAAATGGCGACCTGGATGGGGCTCGAACCCACGACCTCTAGCGTGACAGGCTAGCGTTCTAACCAACTGAACTACCAGGCCAAAATGGTGGGAACAACAGGGCTCGAACCTGTGACCCTCTGCTTGTAAGGCAGATGCTCTCCCAGCTGAGCTATGCTCCCACGTTGCTGGCTTGCGCTGGCTGCTAACATATAACTGCTCACCGGCGACGAACAATATATTATCATATTGATGTTGCTTTGTCAAGAGTTTTTTTAATTTTTTTCGAAAAATCTTTTCTTTTCTATTATATGTTATAAAACATGGTTTGTTTCATTAATTTTTCTAGCCACAAATATTGCACGTTCACAAACTTGGTCTAAAGGCTGTTCGGTCATATCATTTAAAATGCCTACGATTTCAAAATCATAACCTGTTAAAATAGCTGTAAGTTCTTCTACGGTATATGCACGTTCACGGAATTCTTCCGAATATCTTTCATAAACACCGTTTTGTTCAATAAAAAAGTCAAGATTTATATTTGTGAGGCGGTTTTTGTTTATATATTCATTCTGCCAAACACAGTAAATCCCATCCTGTTCTATAACAAAGGTGTTATTACCAAGTACCCGCTCGTGTTTAAAAGGGGTGTTGACATCAAAAATGAAAAGGCTATCCTTTTCAAGAAAAAGCGAAACCCTACCAATAGCTTTTTCAAGTGCTTTAACATCGGTTATATGGTTCAAACTGTCCATACAGCATATAGCGCCGTCAATAGTGCCGTAAAGGTCAAGTTCCTCGGCTTTTTGGCATAAAAACAAAACATCTGTGCCTAAATTATAAGAATTTTCCCGCGCTACACTTAACATTTCTTCCGACATATCAACCCCTATTACCTCAATGCCTTTGAGCG
This sequence comes from Acutalibacteraceae bacterium, assembly GCA_045578145.1. Lineage (GTDB taxonomy): Bacteria > Bacillota > Clostridia > Oscillospirales > Acutalibacteraceae > UBA737. Next base: position 41,549 of record JAZNJT010000050.1, on the reverse strand, counting down.
CCATTTGGTTTGAAAAACCGCCTGTACCACAAGCAAGGTCTAAAAGCAGAGTGGGTTTTTTGCCATATTTTTTGAAAAGCTTTAATAAATATTCTGTTCTTGATTTATAGTCTACATCTTGCATTAAGCTATCGTAAACAAACGCAAAATCACTGTAACTGCTCATTTTTCAAGTCTTTCAAAAGCAATGTCGAAACCTTCGTTCATAGAACGGCTGACACGGCTTATAGTAGCGGTAGAAGCACCTGTTTTTTCAATGATTTCGTTATAAACCTTTTTTTCATTAAGTAGCTTCGCTACTGCAAAGCGTTGCGCAATAGCGTTTATTTCTTTTGGTGTGCATGCATCATTAAAAAATTTTGCAAGTTCTTCTTTGGTTTTAAGGGTAAGGATAGCTTCAAACAGAAGTTCATTAAAATTATTTTTTTCCATACTCTTGCCGCCTTTCAACATAATAATGTCATTTTAGCACATAAAAGTGTTAAAGTCAAATAAAATACATATAGGAGGTGTTTTTTTGAATTATTTTGACTTGCATTGTGACACGGCATACGAATGTTATAAAGCTGGAGAGAATTTTTTTAAAAATAGTCTTGCGGTTTCGGGTGAAATGGGTAAGATTTTTGATAATTGGCATCAGGTTTTTGCAATTTGGATTAAAGAGGACTTAGATAAACCTTTTGAGATTTATAATGAAATTTTAAAAGATTTTAAGAAAAAGCTCAAAAAATCACCGCAGAGCCTTATACCTTATTTCGCGGTTGAGGGCGGAGCGGTGCTTGAACACGATATCGGGCGATTACACACATTAAAGCAAGATGGGATTAGACTTTTAACACTTACATGGAATGGTGAAAACGATATTGCCGGGGGCGTAAACAGCGAAAAATCACTGACAGGCTTTGGTAAAAAGGTTATAATTGAAATGAATAAGCTTAATATTGCCTGTGATGTTTCGCATCTTAATACAAAAAGCTTCTACAAAGTGGTGGAAAATGCAGAAAAAATCATTGCAACCCATTCCAACTGTTATAAAATTTGTCCCAACAAACGAAATCTTAAGGAAGCCCAAATTAAACTTATATATGAAAGAAAAGGTGTAATAGGACTTTGCTTTTATCCTGAATTTTTAGGCGGTGATGTAAATGAAAAAATATATGAGAATATTTTTTATCTTTGCGACAAGGGATATGAAGATATATTAGCAATAGGCTCGGATTTTGACGGTGGAAAAATGAGTGAAAAATTAGATAATGTTTCAAAAATACCGCAGTTATATAGTTTTTTGCAAGCTAAGGGACTTAAAAATGACTTATTATATAAAATTTTTTATGGAAATGCGCATAATTTTATTGCAAAGCTTTGAGAAAAGAGGTATTATATATGTGATTAAATTTTAGGGGATTAATTTATGAATTACATAAGTACAAGAGATAAGTCTATTAAGGTTACTGCCGCTAAGGCTATTGCTCAGGGTATCTCGGTTGAGGGCGGACTTTTTGTGCCCGATACTTTTCCTTGCCTTTCGGCTGAAGATTTTGAAATCCTTAAAGGTCTTGACTATAAAGCAAGAGCAAAATACATATTAAAGGATTTTCTTAACGATTTTACTGAGCAAGAGGTTGAATACTGTGTAAACGGAGCATATACAGGCTCTTTTGACAATGAACAGCCTGCTCCTATTGCACTTCTGGGCGATAAGGCAAATATATTGGAGTTATGGCACGGACCCACCTGCGCTTTTAAGGATTTAGCGCTTCAGCTATTACCGTATTTGCTTACAACCTCTGCCAAAAAGGTTAACAACGGCAAAAAAACCGTAATACTCGTTGCAACATCCGGTGATACAGGCAAAGCCGCATTAGAGGGCTTTAAGGATGTTCCTGATACCGAGATTATTGTTTTCTATCCGAGTGACGGTGTAAGCCCGATGCAGAAACTACAGATGGATTCACAAAAGGGTGAAAATGTTCACGTTTGCGCTATAAAGGGTAATTTTGACGATGCGCAGACAGGAGTTAAAAAGATTTTCACAGATAATGCGGTTAAAGAAAAATTAGCAGAAAATAATATGCTGTTTTCTTCTGCTAATTCGATTAACTGGGGAAGACTAGCTCCTCAAATTGTTTATTATGTATCGGCATACTGTGATTTATTGGAGCGCGGTGAGGATATAGCTGACGGTTTTAATATTGTAGTTCCCACTGGCAACTTCGGAAATATTCTTGCGGCTTATTATGCTAAGAAAATGGGAGTACCTGTAAACAAGCTTATTTGCGCTTCGAATATTAATAAGGTGCTTACCGATTTCATAAACAGCGGAACCTATGACCGCAACCGTAATTTCCACACAACAATTTCTCCTTCTATGGATATACTTATTTCCAGCAACCTTGAAAGAATGTTATTCGAGCTTTCGGGAAATAATGATAAGGAAATAGCAGAGCTTCAAAATAAACTTTCAGAAAACGGAAGTTTTACGGTAAGTGATGAAATTAAAGCTAAAATGAATGAGTTTTTCTGGGGCGGTTACTGTGATGATGAGGCAACTATTAGAACAATAAGTAAATATTTCAGCGAGTATGGATATCTTTGCGATACCCATACAGCAGTAGCGCTTAATGTTTATGAGCAGTATGTTAAGGCTACGGGAGATGATAGGGCGACGATTATTGCATCTACCGCATCGCCTTATAAGTTTGCAAAGAGTGTACTGTCCGCTGTAAGTGAAAAAATGGGTGAAAGCGAATTTGATACTGTAAAAGTATTGAGCGCTGAAACAGCCACCGAAATTCCTGCACCTATTAAAGCACTCGAAAATGCCGAGGTTCGTTTTAAAGAGATTCGCGAAAAGAACGATATGCTATCAGCAGTTTACTCGGCACTAAAAATCAACTAAAAACAAAAGGGTATCCTATTGGATACCCCTTTTTAAAAGACTTAATTACTTTGCCTTAAAGGTGTCACAGCAGGTTTCTTCTGCGCGTGATGCAGAGCCGTTACCTACCTGAATTCTGCCTGCGTTACAAACATCGTTTTCTGCGTGGTAAACACAGTTTTTAACGTTGCAGGCAACACACATTTCTGTTTTACAGCTATTATCCATTTAAAATCAAGTCCTTTCTGACCGAAGAGGTCTTAGTTATTATTTGAAACAAATTTTAAAATATTCACGAAAGGGGGAAAAACTGTGAGTATTTTTTCGATTTCGGATTTGCATTTGTCTTTTATGACCGATAAGCCAATGAATATTTTCGGCGGTTGGCAAAACCACACTGAAAGGCTTTGTGCTAATTGGAAAAGACTTGTAAAGCCTGAGGATACTGTTGTTCTGCCCGGAGATTTTTCTTGGGCGCTTAAAATTGAAGATACATTAGAGGATTTTAAATTTTTAGAAAATCTGCCAGGGAAAAAAATATTTTTAAAGGGCAACCACGATTTGTGGTGGAGTACGATAAAAAAAATACGCGCCTTTTGGGAAGAAAACGGTTTTTCTTCTTTCGATTTAGTATACAATAATTCTATTGTTGCCGAGGGCTATGCTATTGCAGGTACTCGCGGATGGTTTTATGATGAAAAGGGTACCGAAAAAGTAAAGCTAAGAGAAGCAGGCCGACTTGAGACATCTCTTAAATCTGCCGAGCAAACAGGACTGCCGATACTTACATTTTTGCATTATCCGCCTGTGTATAATGACTGTATTTGTAAGGAAATAATGGCTGTTTTAAAGGCGCACAATATTACACACGTGTATTGCGGTCATATTCACGGAGCAGGTTTTTACAATATGACTAAGGAGCGTGATGGTATAAAATTCACTCTTGTTTCGTGCGACTGCGTTGATTTTACACCTGTTTTTGTGGTTTAATATATTAAAAATTGCTAAATTTACAATTTATTAAAAAAATATGTGGAAAAATTTATAAAGCTGTGATATAATATCTTGGATTATAAGGGGTAAGTTCCTGCTTTAAAATGGAGGTAAAAATTAAATGAGTTTAAAAGCAACAAAAAACGTAGCTGCTAACAGATACGAATTAGAAATTACTGTTGACGGCGAAAAATTCCGCGAGGCTATCAAAGCTGCTTACAAGCAAAATGTTAAAAAAATCAATGTGCCAGGTTTTAGAAAGGGTAAAGCTCCTCTTTCTGTTATTGAAACCTACTACGGCGCAGAGGTTTTCTTTGAGGATGCACTCAATCTTCTTTACAACGATGCTGTTGAAGAAGCAATAAATGAATCGGGTCTTAAAGTTATCAATGATAAAATGGATTTTGATATGGTTTCTATTTCTAAGGAAGACGGTGTTGACTTCAAGGTAACACTTACCACATATCCCGAAATTGAAATCGGTGAATATAAAGGACTTAAGGCTGAAAAGTTAATTGCAAAGGTTGAAGACAGCGAAATTGATGCTCAGATAAACTCTATGGCGGACCGCAACGCACGTATGATCGCTGTTGAGGACAGAGCGGCACAGCTTGGCGATACAACTGTTATCGATTTTGAAGGCTTTAAAGATGGTGTGGCTTTTGAAGGCGGCAAAGGAGAAGGTCATTCATTAGAACTCGGCTCCGGTCAGTTTATCCCTGGCTTTGAAGATCAGATTGTAGGTCACAGTATTGGTGATGAATTTGATGTTAATGTTACATTCCCTGAAGCTTACGGCGCTGAGGAATTAGCAGGTAAGGATGCTACATTTAAGGTTAAGCTTCACGAAATCAAGGTTCGCGAGTTACCGGAGATTGACGATGAGTTTGCAAAAGACGTTAGTGAATTTGACACACTTGATGAATTAAAGGCTGACCTTAAGGCAAAGGCTCTTGAGAGAAAGACAAAGGTTGCTGACGAAGAAGTAGAAAATGATTTAGTACAGCAGATTGTTGATAGCATTAAGGGAGAGATTCCTGAGGCTATGTTTGAAAACCGTCTTAATCAGAGTGTTGAGGAGTTTGCATACAGATTACAGTCACAGGGACTTGACCTTAACACATATCTTAAATATACAAATTCTACGATTGAAGATTTCAAGACTTCATTCCGTCCCCAAGCTGAGAGTCAGGTTAAGTTTAGGTTAGCTCTTGAAAAGATTGTTGAGCTTGAGAAAATCGAGGCAACCGAGGAAGAAGTAAATGAACAAATCGAAAAGATGGCTAAGGATTACGGCATGGAGGCAGAACAGATTAAGGCTGCTGTTCCAAGCAGTGAAATTGCTAAAGATTTAGCTGTTGGCAAGGCTATCGATTTGGTTAAGGAAAATGCGGTAATTACAGAGGTTGAGGCTAAAACCGAAAAGGAAGAAAAAAAGCCCGCAAAGAAGACTGCCGCTAAAAAGTCTACAAAAAAGACTGAGGAAAAGAAAGACGCTGAATAATTGATTATTTAGTTCAGTTACTGTCAAGAATATAAGGGCTGTCTCAATGTTAATATGCTTTGAGTCGGTCCTTTTTCTTAATTTTACTATTTAAAGGAGAATACTTATGGATATGACAATGATACCGTATGTTATTGAGCAGACAGGCAGAGGCGAGCGTTCTTATGATATTTTTTCGCGCCTTTTAAATGACAGAATTATTATGCTTAATGATCAGGTAGACAATGCAAGTGCAAGTGTTATTATAGCTCAGATGCTTTATCTTGAGGGCCAAGACCCTGAAAAAGATATTTCTTTTTACATTAACAGCCCAGGCGGCTCTGTTTCTGCAGGCCTCGCCATTTATGATACTATGCAATATATTAAGTGTGATGTCAGCACTATTTGTATGGGTATGGCTGCAAGTATGGGCGCGTTTTTATTATCATCAGGCGCTAAGGGTAAGCGTTATGCTCTTCCTAACAGCGAAATTATGATTCATCAACCCTTGGGGCAGGCTCAAGGTCAGGCAACCGATATTTTAATTCACGCAAGCCATATCGAAAAAACCCGTGCAAACCTCAATAAAATTCTTGCCGAAAATACAGGCAAACCGTTAGATGTTATTGCAAGAGATACCGAGCGTGATAACTTCATGTCAGCTGTTGAGGCTTGTGAATACGGACTTATTGATAAGGTTATTACAAAAAGATAAGGGGTAGGGTAATGCCTAACAAGAAAGATACAGAAATTTGTTGTTCCTTTTGCGGCAAAACTCAGGACGAGGTAACCCGTCTTGTTGAGGGTCCTGGAGTTTATATTTGCGATAACTGTATAGAGTTTTGCAACACCTTGCTTTTTGATGATGAAGCTGCGGCAAAAAAGAATAACAAAAAGAAAAAGCAACCCGAATTTGTTTTACCGAAGCCTCAGGAAATAAAGGAACAACTTGACCTTTATGTAATAGGTCAGGAAGAGGCCAAAAAAACACTTTCGGTAGCGGTATATAATCATTATAAGCGTATTTTTAAAGTTGCTGACAATGATGTAGAGCTTGGCAAAAGCAATGTTTTGCTTTTAGGACCTACGGGTGTTGGCAAAACGCTTTTGGCTCAGACTTTGGCTAAAAGCCTTAATGTGCCTATTGCTATAACCGATGCCACAACGCTTACTGAGGCGGGCTATGTTGGTGAAGATGTTGAAAATATTTTGCTTCGCCTTATACAAGCGGCTGATTATGATATGGAGAAAGCCGAGCACGGTATAATCTATATCGATGAGATTGATAAAATTGCAAGAAAGTCGGAAAACACCTCAATTACCCGTGATGTAAGCGGTGAGGGTGTACAACAGGCGCTTCTTAAAATTTTAGAGGGTACGGTTGCAAATGTACCGCCACAGGGCGGCAGAAAACATCCGCAGATGGAGTATATTCCCATTAATACATCTAATATTCTGTTTATTTGCGCAGGCGCATTTGACGGAATAGAAAAGGTTATCGAAAAGCGTATTGGCGGTGGCAGCCTTGGCTTTGGTGCAAAAGTTAAGGCTATGCAAAGCGTAGAGGCACAGGATATGGTGCAGGAAATAACACATCAAGACCTTGTGAAATTCGGTCTTATTCCGGAATTAGTGGGAAGACTTCCGGTTATTACTGCCCTCAAGGGTATGGATAAAGAAACACTCATAAGAATTATGACCGAGCCAAAAAATTCTATCATTAAGCAGTATGAAGCACTGTTTAAGATGGATGGTATTGAGCTTGTTTTTGATGATTCGGCGTTAAGTGAAATAGCAGAGCTTACCGTTGCAAGAAAAACGGGCGCAAGAGGTCTTCGCTCTATAATTGAGGGTGTTTTACAGAAATTTATGTTTGAATGTCCCTCGGATTCGGCTATAAAAAGGCTTACCATTACAGCAGATACGGTAAAAGGCGGCGACGCTCTAATAGACCGAAAATAATTTTTCAAAGGTGCGGTTTAAAAACTGCACCTTTTCTTTATATTTGCATTGACTTTAAAGCTCTTATAATGTAAAATATATATGATATATATTTATTAGGAGTGTGGGTTATGAAACCGATATATAAAAGAGTTTTGCTAAAGCTCAGCGGTGAGGTTTTAGCAGGCGAAAAGGGTGTCGGCATTGATTTTGATAAAGTTCTCGATGTTTGCGAAAGGATTAAAACCTGTGTAGAAATGGGAGTTCAGGTTGCAATCGTTGTCGGCGGCGGCAATTTCTGGCGCGGCAGGTCAAGCGGCAAGATGGATAGAACAAGAGCGGACCACATGGGTATGCTTGCCACCTCTATAAATTCTTTGGCTTTAGCAGATGCTTTGGAGCAGTTAGGCGTTACTGCCAGAGTGCAGACCGCTATTGAAATGCGTCAGATAGCAGAGCCTTATATCCGCAATAAAGCGGTAAGACATTTAGAAAAGGGAAGAGTTGTAATTTTTGGTTGCGGCACAGGCAACCCATTCTTCTCTACTGATACTGCGGCAGCATTACGTGCGGCAGAAATAGGAGCAGATGTTATATTCAAGGCTACGAATGTTGACGGTGTGTATGATTCTGACCCCAAAAAGAATCCCAATGCTAAAAAGTACGATACATTATCCCACATTGATGTTTTACAACAGGGACTTCATGTTATGGATAGCACAGCAGCTTCGCTTTGTATGGATAACGGCATCGAGATTTTAGTATTTAATTTAGATAATCCTGATAATATTGTTTCGGCTATGGTTGGTGAAACAATAGGCACAAGAGTCAGGTAAGGAGAGAAAGCTATGCAAGAGTTAATTAAGAATACAGAAGAAAAGATGAATAAAACAATCTCCGTTTTAGAAAGAGATTATAAATCTATAAGAGCGGGCAGAGCAAACGCTTCTGTGCTTGACAGAATAACAGTTGATTATTACGGTGCTCCCACACCTATTGAACAGATGGCAGCAGTATCAGTACCAGAGCCACGTGTACTTATGATTAGCCCTTGGGACGCTACAACACTAAAGTCTATTGAAAAGGCAATACTTACATCTGATATTGGTATTAATCCTCAGAACGACGGCAGAGTAATAAGACTTTCTTTCCCGCCTCTTACCGAAGAGCGCAGAAAAGAAATTGTAAAGGATGTTAAAAAATTTGCTGAGGATAGTAAGGTTGCTATCCGTAACACCCGCCGTGATGCCATTGAAAAGCTTAAAGGCTTAAAGAAGGCAAATACCATCACTGAAGACGATGTAACAAACGGTGAAAAGAAAATTCAAAATCTTACCGATAAATACTGCAAGGAAGCAGATGAACTTGCAGGAATTAAGGAAAAGGAAATTTTAGAAATCTAATAAATATTAAAGGGCTGTCAATATCACAGCCCTTTATTTGACGAGAGGTGTAATTATATGCCGCTGTTTAAAAAAGAAAAAACTGCCAGAGAGTTGCCGAGACATATTGCAATTATTATGGATGGTAACGGCAGATGGGCGAAAAAACGTTCAATGCCTCGCAGCGCAGGGCATGTAGCGGGCGCTAAAACCTTTAAGAACATAGCGCGCTATTGTAATAAAATAGGTCTTGAATATTTAACTGTTTATGCTTTTTCAACTGAAAATTGGAAAAGACCTAAGGATGAGGTTGAAAGCATTATGAATCTTTTGAGAGATTATTTGAAAGATGCAGAAAATTTCAAGAGTGATAATATAAGAGTAAAATTCATAGGCAATTTAGAACCGTTAGCTGACGACATAAAAGAGCTTATTAAAAAGGATGAAGAAGGCTCTAAAGATGCGACGGGCTTAAAACTTAACATTGCTATTAATTACGGTGGCAGAGATGAAATTACAAATGCTGTAAAGCAGATAGTTAAAAGTGGGATTTCGGCTGAAGATATTAACGAACAGACGGTATCGGATTATCTTTACACCGCAAATATGCCTGACCCCGATTTTATTATCAGACCGAGCGGTGAGTATAGATTATCTAACTATCTTATCTGGCAGTCGGCTTATGCGGAATATTGGTTTTCAGATGTTTTATGGCCTGATTTTAAACCAAAGCATCTTGAAAAAGCTATTGATGATTTCAACCACCGAAACAGAAGATTTGGAGGAGTTTAATAATGAAAACCCGAATTATTTCAGGAATTGTAATGGGTGCAATAGTAGCTGTAGTGTTGGTTTTAGGTTTTTTATGGGAGCCTATTGTTATCACAATAGCTATAGCAATGTTGGCGGCAGGCGCAGTTTATGAGCTTTTGCATAATGCGGCCGGAATCAAATGTAAGCTTTCTTTAATATTTGCCTGTGTGTTTAGTTTTTTTGTGCCATTCACCCGCTTTATACATGAAGATTTCGGTGTTTGTTTGATTTTTGTTTTGTTTGGCACAATAGTTTACGGTATAGCTGCGGCTATTATGATACTTAAGAATAATAGCGAATTTGGTTTGGGACAGATAGCGTCGCTTTATGGCTTGCCGATTATGTATGGCGGTATGTTTTTCTGCCTTTCGGGAGTAATAAATAATGCAAGCGGAATATATTATTTATTACTACTGCTTAATTTTTCTTCGGTTTGCGATATGGGAGCATATTTCACGGGTGTCACCTGTGGAAAACATAAACTTTGCCCGAATATTAGTCCTAAAAAGACTATTGAGGGAGCTATAGGCGGTATTGTTTCAAGCGTAATAGTAACAGTTATTTTATGCCTTTGCTTTTCAAAACCGTTATTATTGCCTGTAATTTTAACAGTACCTTTCTGTGTTTTGGGTATGATTGGTGACCTTTTTGCTTCTGCTATAAAACGATCAGTTGATTTAAAGGATTACGGAAGTTTAATTCCGGGTCACGGCGGTATTTTAGACCGAGTAGACAGTATAATAATGATATCGCCGTTGCTGTATCTTTTACTTGAAATCGGAGTAATATGATGAAAAAATTAATCGTTTTAGGTTCTACAGGCTCTATAGGCACACAAGCCTTGGAAATTTGCTGTCGTGACGGATATAAAGTAACCGCACTTGCGGCGGGTAGTAATATAGATTTGCTCGAAAAACAGGCAAGGGAGTTTTCTCCAAAAACTGTTGCAGTTTTTAATCAAGAAAAGGCTAAGGAATTAAAAATAAAGCTTAGCGACACAGATATTAAGGTTTTATCGGGTGTTGATGGTGTGTGTGAAATTGCACAAAGCGAGGGTGATATAGTTCTTAATGCCATTGTCGGAATTGCGGGATTAAGACCTACTCTTGCAGCTATAGATGCGGGTAAAACCATAGCCCTTGCAAATAAGGAAACCTTAGTTACAGGCGGTGAGCTTGTTAATAAAGCCGCAAAGGAAAAAGGTGTTAAAATTCTTCCTGTGGATAGTGAGCATTCTGCGATTTTTCAGTCGTTACAGGGTGTACCTGAGGGCTCGCTTGAAAAGATTTTGCTCACAGCTTCAGGTGGACCTTTCTTTAATAAGAGTCGTAAAGATTTAGAAAATGTAACAGTAAGCGAGGCGCTTAACCACCCTAATTGGTCTATGGGCGCTAAAATAACGATAGACTCGGCAACTCTTATGAATAAAGGGCTTGAAGTTATTGAGGCAGTGCATCTTTTCGGTCTTCCGGCATCTAAAATTGAGGTTTTAGTGCATAGGCAAAGTATTGTTCATTCGGGTGTCGAACTGTCGGACGGTGCGGTAATAGCACAACTTGGCACACCGGATATGAAGCTTCCTATTCAGTATGCGCTGACTTATCCTGAACGTAGTGAATATGCTTTTGAAAAATTAGATTTGTTTAAGGTAGGCACTCTCACCTTCGAAAAGCCAGATACTGATACCTTCAGATGCTTACCACTTTGTGTTAAAGCTATAAACGAGGGTGGGCTTGCGCCTACTGCGGTAAACGGTGCTAATGAAGAAGCGGTAAGACTTTTCTTAGAGGGCAAAATTAAATTTCTTCAAATTGCCGAGTGTGTGGAAAAAGCTCTTAATTGTGCTAATAATAAAAAGGAATTTACATTAGAGGATATTTTTGAGGCTGACAGGCTAGCCCGCGAATGTGTAATTAATAATTAATTTTTTTGGAAGTGATTTCAATTTTAAATCTTTGGAATAATGTGTGGCCGTATTTAATAGCAATACTTTTGTTTTTGGTGCTTATAATAATTCACGAATTCGGGCATTTTATAGCCGCAAAGCTTATGGGTGTCAGGGTTAACGAGTTTGCTGTAGGTTTTGGACCGAAACTGTTTTCAGTTAAGGGCAAGGAAACAAACTATGCCTTTAATCTTATTCCTTTTGGCGGTTATTGCGCTATGGAGGGTGAGGATGAAAATAGCACAGATGAACGCGCCTTTTGTAATAAGAAGCCGTGGCGCAGATTTATTATAGTTGTAATGGGCGCCATCTTTAACCTTATTTTAGGACTTATTATTGTTGCAGTGATTTTAGCACCAACAAAGGTTTTCACCTCTACAACAGTGGCAACCTTTGATGAGAATGCTATGAGTCAAAGTACAGGTCTTATGGTTGATGATAAAATTTTAGAAGTAGACGGAAGAAAAATTTATTCCTTTTACGATTTAAGCTATGCCTTTACCAACATACCTGACGGTAAAATCGACATTACTGTTTTGCGTAACGGCGAAGAAAAAGAACTCAAAGACGTCACCTTTAAAACCGAGAAAGAAAATGGCATAAGCTATTTAACCTTAGATTTTAAGGTTTACGGAATAAAGAAAACAGTAGTTTCTTTTGTTCAACAAACCTTTAACACTTCAGTTTCTTATTGCGCGGTTATTTGGCGAAGTTTAATTGATTTAATTAGCGGCAAATATGGCCTTAGCGCAGTTTCGGGACCTGTTGGCGTTACAGTTGCTATTGCAGATGCAGCAAGTCAAAATCTTAGGCACTTATTACCTCTTATGGCGCTTATAACCATAAATTTAGGACTTTTTAATCTTTTGCCTATCCCCGCACTTGACGGTGGAAGACTACTGTTTATTTTAATAGAAATGATAACACGAAAACCTGTGCCTCAAAAATGGGAGTCCTTAGTGCACGCGGTAGGTTTTGTAATTCTTATAGGCTTAATGTTGATTATAGCCGCAAAGGATATTTTTACGCTCATTATTTAAAAGGAGAAAGTTTATGCTGTTTACTAACGATAAAACTGTAAAGGTAAAAGCAGGCGGTCTTTATATCGGTGGCGGTGCGCCTGTCAGTGTGCAGTCAATGCTTTGTGTTCCTGTTCATGATATTGAAAGGAATGTTGAACAGGCGCTAAGGTTAGAGGCGGCAGGCTGTGATATTGTACGTGTTACAGTGCCTGATAAAGAGGCTTTAAAAACAGTTGAGGCTTTAAAGAAAAATATAAAAATTCCGCTCGTAGCTGATATACATTTTGACTACCGCTTGGCTATTGACAGTGTTTTAGCAGGTGTTGATAAGGTGCGTATAAACCCAGGTAACATCGGCTCGGACGATAGGGTTAAGGCGGTAGCCGATACCTGCAGAAAGGCAGGTGTTCCTATAAGAATTGGCGTAAACTCAGGTTCGCTTGAAAAAGAAATTCTTGCCCGTTACGGAAGTGTTACACCTGAGGCTATGGTAGAAAGCGGACTTTATCATATATCCTTACTCGAAAAATTTGATTTTACCGATATAGTTTTGTCACTTAAGGCTTCCAATACCGGAGTTATGTATAAGGCTTATGAATTAGCGGCAGAAAAATGCAGATATCCATTGCATTTAGGAGTTACAGAGGCAGGCACTGAAAATATGGGTGTTATTAAGTCTGCGGCAGGAATAGGCGGACTTCTGCTTAGAGGAATAGGCAGTACTATCCGTATTTCGCTTACAGATGATCCTGTAAAAGAGGTTGAAGCGGGAATTAAGTTGCTTCGTGCTATAGACCTTCGCCAAGGCGGAGTTAAAATAGTTTCTTGCCCAACCTGCGGAAGAACAGAAATTGACCTTATAGGTATTGCAAAAAAAACAGAGGAAAAGCTTAAAAATGTTGATAAGAATATAACGGTTGCAATTATGGGTTGTGTTGTAAACGGACCGGGCGAAGCCAGTGCCGCCGATATTGGAATTGCAGGCGGGAAAAATTGCGGTGTGCTTTTCAAAAAAGGCGAAATTATAAAGAAATTGCCTGAGGAAAAGTTGCTTAGAGCATTATTAGAAGAAATTGAAAAAATGTAAACGGAGTTGTAAAAAATGGCGAAACCGCCTGTTGTTGAAATATTTGGGAAATGCTTTTCTGAGAAAATAGCGAATTTGCTTTCAAACAGTATCTTAGAAGAATGTAAGCTTGATTTGGAAGACAGAAAAATAAGTCTTGCTATATCCTCAAAAAACTATATTGAAAGAGAAGAACAACTTAATATTTTAAATAGTCTTAAAAAATCCTTGCAGTTGGTAAGTTGTGATGTTACATATAATTTTCCTGACACCGCATTTTGTGAAAAAGCGTGTGAGGATATTGTAACAGAGCTTCGCCTTAGAAATGCGGCTATAAACGGATATTTTGCCGAAGCGGCATATGAAATAAACGGAAATACAGTAGTTATTACCTTAAAGCACGGGGGATATGATACACTGTGCGAGCTTAATGTGGACAAGCAGTTTGTAAAAGAGGTCAGCAAACTTTTTAGCAAAGAGGTAACAGTTGAATTTTGCGGACAGCTTGAAAATATAATAGAGTTACCCCCTGTAACAGCGCCCGAAAAGCCTGTTTCTAAACCAAAAAAAGAGCAAAAAACCGAAATAAGCTTTGAAAAGAGAGCGGAAAAACCGCAAAACAATATGGTTTATCTTGATAATCCTAAGCTTTTTTACGGAAGAAGTATAAATACAAATACAAAGCCTATGATTGAGATTACAGGCGATGATATGGAGATTTGCTGTTGGGGTGAGGTTTTTGAAACCGAAACCAGAACAATAAATACAAAACGCGGTGAAACCAATATTTTCACCTTTTCTTTTAGCGACCATACAAATTCACTCACAGCCTCAATGTTTATAGACTCTAAGAGAATGGGTGAATTAGCACCTATTAGATCAGGTGAATTTATACTTGTAAACGGCGGTTATGAATTTGATAATTATAAAAAAGAGTTCATAGTTAAGCCTAAAGCAATAGCGCTTTTGCAGAAATATGTGGAAACAGATGAATATGAAGGTCAAAAGCGCGTAGAACTTCACTGTCATACAAATATGTCTGCTAAGGATGCAGTGTCCTCGGCGGGCGATATAATTAATCAGGCTTTTAAGTGGGGACATAAGGCAATAGCTATCACCGACCACGGAGTAGTCCAGTCTTATCCTGCGGCGGCAGGCGCCGTTAAGAAAATTCGCAAAGGCGGCGGAGATTTCAAGGTTATATATGGCGTTGAAGCATATTTTGTTGACGATATTTCTGAAGATATTAGCACACTTAATGCAAAGCAGATAAAGAGGTATCACCAGATTATACTTGTTAAAAATCTTGTGGGACTTAAAAATCTTTATAAATTGATTTCCGAAGCGCATTTAAAGGACTTTAAAGGCAGACCGCTGACACTTAAAAGTAAGCTGAATTCCTTGCGAGAGGGACTTATAATTGGCTCTGCTTGTGAACAGGGCGAACTTTATTCAGCTGTTATTGACGGAAAATCAGATGAAGAACTTTTGAAGATAGCTGAGTATTATGATTATCTTGAAATTCAGCCTCTCGGCAATAATGCATTTATGGTAAGGGAATCTATGCTTCCCGATAAAAAGAACGAAAAAACAGGTGTGGTTATTCCAAACCGCTTCAGACACGTTACAAGTGATGAGGTTATTAAAAATTTCAATCGCAAGGTTGTAGAGATAGCGGATAAGCTCGGCAAGCCTGTAGTGGCTACGGGTGACGTGCATTTTCTCAAGAAGAATGATGACATTATTCGCAAAATATTAATGGCAGGTCAGGGCTTTACCGATTTTGACAATCAAGCGCCCCTTTATCTTAAAACCACAACCGAAATGCTTGAGGATTTCAGTTATTTTGGTGAAAGGGCAAAGGAATTTGTAATAGATAATCCTAATATGATAGCCGATATGGTAGACGGGGATGTTATCCCGGTGCCTGAGGGCAATTATCCGCCTGTAATTGAGGGCTCAGATGAGTTGCTAAGAAAAATTTGTTGGGATAATGCCCATAAGAGATACGGCGAAAACGTACCCGAAATAGTAGAAAAAAGACTTGAGAAAGAACTTAATTCTATTATAAACAACGGCTTCTCTATAATGTATATTTCGGCGCAAAAGTTGGTTGCTTACAGTGAGGAAAACGGATATCTTGTAGGTTCGCGTGGCTCGGTTGGTTCTTCCTTTGTTGCAACAATGGCGGGTATCTCTGAGGTTAACCCATTAGCACCGCACTATGTTTGTCCTATGTGCTGTTACAGTGAATTTTTTAATGACGGTAGTGTGGGCTCAGGCTTCGATTTGCCTGAGAAAAAATGTCCGCACTGTAATACTCCGCTTGACCGCGACGGTCACGATATACCGTTTGAAACCTTCTTGGGCTTTAAGGGAGATAAGGTGCCTGATATAGACCTTAACTTCTCTAACGAATTTCAGACGCAGGTGCAAAAATACACCGAAACACTATTCGGCAGTGAGAACGTATTTAAAGCGGGTACGATTTCTACTGTAGCAGAAAAAACCGCATACGGCTTTTCAAAGGCTTATGCTGAGAAAAAGGGTATAACCCTTAGTAATGCCGAACTTAACCGCTTGGCAAAGCTTGTGGAAAAAGCTCAGATTAAGCAGACTACAGGCCAGCACCCTGCGGGTATGATTGTAGTACCACGCGACAAAACTATTTACGATTTCTGTCCCGTTCAGCATCCTGCAGACGATGTTAATTCAGATGTTGTAACTACTCATTTTGATTTCCATTCAATTCACGATACTATTTTGAAACTTGATGAGTTAGGTCATGTTATTCCTACCACTTATAAATATTTAGAGGAATATTCGGGCATCAAGGTTAGCGATGTTTCAATGAGCGACCCCAAGGTTTATAGTTTGTTTACCTCTACAGAGGCTTTAGGTGTTACCCCCGAAGAAATTGAATCACAAACAGGTACATTCTGTATCCCTGAGTTTGGCACATCTTTTGTTAGGGGAATGCTTGTAGACTGTAAACCTAAGAATTTCTCCGACCTTTTGCAGATTTCAGGTCTTTCTCACGGCACGGATGTTTACTTAGGCAATGCAAAAGACCTTATTGATAATGGCACTTGCACCATTTCAGAGGTTATCGGTACGCGTGATAATATAATGGTATATCTTATACATCGCGGCATGGAAGAGGGTAGAGCCTTCAAGATTACCGAAACTGTTCGTAAGGGACTTGTAGCTAAGGGAGCGGTTTCCAAGGAAGAATGGGGCAAAATGGAAGAAGATATGAGAGCGGTTAAAGTGCCTGAATGGTATATTAAAAGCTGTTATAAAATCAAATATATGTTCCCTAAGGCTCATGCGGCGGCCTATGTTACGGCGGCCATAAGAGTTGCTTGGTATAAGGTGTATAAGCCTTTGGAGTTTTACTGTGCATACTTTACCGCACGTCCCGAAGATGTTGACGTTCCTACAATATTGCAGGGTAGAGAGGCGGTAAAGCGCTATCTCCGTGATATTAAGGCAAAGGGCAAGGAAGCCACCAAAAAAGAGCTTGATGTTTATGAAAATATGCTTATTTTCAATGAAATGATGGCAAGAGGAATAGAAATTCTGCCTATTGATATAAATAAATCACACGCTATGAAATATCTGCCTGAAAACGGAAAGATGCGTCTTCCTTTCGGAGCGCTCGGCGGTGTGGGTGAAAAGGCAGCATATTCTATTTATGAGGCGGCACAAAAGGGCAACTTTGTGTCAATCGAAGATTTTCAGTTAGAAGCAGGCGTTTCTAAAACTATAATTCAAAATCTTGCCGACCTTGGCGCTATGAAAGATTTGCCTGATACAAATCAAATGTCTATGTTTTAAAAAAATGACGGGTAAACAATTTGTTTATCCGTCATTTTTGGTAATTGTTACAAAAAATAAAAAATGGTTGCAATTTTGTAACCTTTTTGTTATAATATGAATTGTAAATATTACAATTTGTAACTTTTAAGAAAGCGGTGACTGTTATTTTTAAGGATTTGGATATCGAAGCGCTTAAACATAAAGTGGCTTCTGCCTCTGTTGTTAAAAAGGCATTCAAATTAGTAAAAGAAAACAGAATAGCGATTAAAATAGTATCTATTTGTCTTATATTTTTAATTTTGGTTGTAGTTGACACTATGGCAGTTGGACTTAATTTCGGGTTTAACGTTAAGTATGACGGTAAGGTTATTGCAACTGTGCAAAATCCTGATGTTTCTAAAGTCGCAAGAAATATGGCGGTAGAAAATGTTAGCAGCGAGGATGCGGACGGTGCAATTTCTGTACCAAAGCTTACCCTTACACTCACAGTCGGCAATAATTTTGATACAGCAAAAAAGGTAGCAGACGCTATTATTGAGAATACAGGCGATGTAGTTAAGGCTTCTGCGCTTACTGTAAACGGTGAAGTGTTGGTTTGTGGTGATTCAGAGGTTATGGACAAGCAACTAAGCATCAGAAAAACTGCATATTATATCGATGGTGCGGAAAACAGCTCAGAGTTTGCAGATGAAATTGAGATTAAAAACGGATATTATCTTAAAAAAGATTTAGCAGACGAAACTCAGATTAAACAAGCGGTTGAAGGTTTACGAGTTAAAACCACCTCTAAAATAGTTAAGGATATAACAGTGAAATATAGTACTAAGACTGTTATGTCTTCTAAATATTCTGCGGGCTACTCAAAGATTACAACTGTGGGCAAAAATGGAATTACACGTGAGGTACAGCTTATAGAAAGCGTTAACGGCGAGCAAACTGTAAATGATGTACTTGAAACGCAAGTAATTTCTGCCCCTGTGACAGAGGTTGTGACGGTTGGTACAGCGGCTTCAAAATCTTCTAATGCTGCAGCTTCAGCGGCAGGATTTATTTGTCCGCTGCCTAAAGGTAAATTTAAGGTTGCGGCATATTGGGGTGACGGTAGAGGCCATAAGGCTATAGATCTTTCGGCTGACAGAGGAGTTGCAATTTATGCTGCTGCAGCAGGTGTTGTAGAAAGCGCAGGCTATAAAGGTGATTATGGATATAATGTTGTAATTAATCACGGAAACGGTATAAAAACAAGATACGCGCATGCAAGTGCTCTTTGCGTAAAAGCAGGCGCAACTGTTACACAGGGACAGATGATTGCGGCGGTAGGTAGCACAGGCTATTCAACAGGTAATCATCTTCATTTTGAGGTTATAGTGAACGGAACAAGAGTAAATCCTGCACCGTATATTAATTTAGGTTAAAAAAATGCACTTCGAAAGAAGTGCATTTTTATATTATAGAAAATGAATGCGGCGGCAATGTTAACTTTTTGTTTTTGGGGCAAATTCCTAAAAGGGAATTTGCTTTTTTTATTTCGTCAGGTAATAAATATTCTTTAACATTATCACTTGCATTAATTGCAATTAAAACTTTAGATGTATCGCTTTTTCTTAAAAAGACAAATAGACCGTCATTAGAACATAGAGGCACAAAATCCCCTATTTTAAATGCATCTGTGGTATTTCTGACCTTTCCTAAATCCTTGTAGAAGCTCAAAAGCTCAGTGTTTTCTTTTCCCCAAGGATATGCTTTACGGCAAAACGGGTCGCCAAAGCCTTGAATACCCGCCTCATCACCATAGTAGAGCGATGGAACACCAGGTAATGTATACTGCAATACTGCGGCAAGTCTTAAAAGTTTAATTGCTTTTAAGTACTGTTCGTGTGAAAGGGTGTACTGCGATTGAGATTCGCGGTCGCCGTCAAAGGCGCAGTCAGTTCCAAGACGTGTTAAAATTCTTGCGGTGTCGTGTGTTCCGATATGATTCATCAAAAGTTTAACGCTCTGTGGCGGATAGTTTTCAAGAATGTTCAACACAGTGTTTAAAAGATTATTGGAATTTGCAGTTTTAACATAGTCTACAATAGCGTTTGCAAAGGGATAATTCATAACAGAATCGAGCTGTTTTCCGCGCAAAAAACGTCTGCGATAACCATAACTTATTTTGTTGGTCGCATCCTCCCAAACCTCGCCTAAAAGATAATTATCTTCATTTTCAGTTTTAATGCTAAGGCGAATTTTATCCAAAAAATCATCGGGTAGCTCGTCTGCCACATCAAGACGCCATCCCTTAATACCTTTTTTAAGCCAATATCTTAAAACACCGTTTTCACCTGTAATAAAGTTTGAAAATGAAAGGTCGTTTTCATTGGTTTCGGGCAAAGAGGAGATACCCCACCAACTATTGTATTTATAAGGGTATTCGCTGAAATTAAACCATTTATAATAAGGAGATGACTGCGACTGAAATGCACCGAGCGAGGTATATCTTGCGTATTTATTAAAGTATACGCTGTCGTCGCCCGTGTGAGAGAAGACACCGTCTAAAATAATAGATATACCAATCTTATCTGCGGATTTAATTAAGTCTTCAAGGTCTTGCTCTGTGCCTAAAACGGCATCAATTTTTAAATAATCGGCTGTGTTATAGCGGTGATTAGAGTGTGCTTCGAAAATGGGGTTTAGGTATATACAGTTAACACCTAATTCTTTGATATAGGGCAGTTTTGCTTCAATACCTTTTAGGTCGCCTCCGTAGTAATCATTACCTAGTCGGCAAGGGGAGTCGGGTTGTTTAAATTCAGGCTGTTTATTCCAATCATCACAAATATATCGGTCTGTAGGAATATTTTGTTTTTTTATTCCCGAATTATAAAATCTATCAGGAAAGATTTGATAAATAATACCGCCTGCAAGCCAGTCGGGAGTTTTAAAATCTTTAGCGTAAACGGTTTGCTGCCAACAAACACCCTCGCTTGAAACAATACCCAGAGAGGTTTCGGTTTTGGTAATAAAAAATTCACCGTAATCGCTTTTGTATCTGAAAGAATACCAATAAAGGCCTTCAGTAAGAGTTATATCACACTCGTAAAAGCGGTAATCTTCAAGCCATTCACCCTCAAACATACGCGCCTCGCGTTCAGTTTGCTCAGAATCGTTCCTTATTTTAAGGAAAACTTCGTGAACGTGCGCATCCTTATGCAGTAAAACCTTTAGCCGAAGGGTTTCCCCCTCGGCTAAAGCTCCAAATTTTGTTCTGTATAACGTGTTTCTTGAATCAAAAGGATAGTAATTCATCTTATTCTACCGGTTTAATATGCCAGATATCTCTTGCATAATCTTCAATCGAACGGTCAGCCGCAAAAATTCCTGATTTTGCGATGTTTGTAAGTGACATTTTGTTCCAGATATCTCGGTCATTATAGAGTGCAGTCGCCTTTTTCTGAGCAGAGCAATAGTCCGCATAATCTGCTAACGCCATGTAACGGTCGTTGTTTTTAAGAGAATTATAAATGCCGTTAAAAGATTGACCCCCGATGCCTTTGCCAATAAAGTCGAGAGCTTCTTTTAAATTAGCGTTGTTGTTATAATACTGAACAGGTGAATAACCGCTCTTTTGGAGAGCTAAAACCTCAGGCGTCTGCATACCAAAGATGATTATATTATCATCTCCTACAGCCTTATGAATTTCAACGTTTGCGCCATCCTCAGTACCTAATGTGATAGCACCGTTCATCATAAGCTTCATATTACCTGTACCGCTGGCTTCTGTAGATGCAAGTGAAATCTGTTCACTTATATCAGCTGAAGGTATCATAAGCTCTGCAAGGCTTACTCTGTAGTCTTCAAGGAAAGCAATTTTAATTTTATCCTTAACTGCGGGGTCATTATCAATAACAGTAGAAAGCTTATAAATCATCTGAATAATTTCTTTAGCAAAAAGATAGCCTGCGGCTGCCTTTGCGCCGAAGATATAGGTTTTAGGAGTAAAATCTGCATTAGGATTATTCTTCAAATATAAATATTCAGTGATAATATTAAGCGCGTTTAAGTGCTGACGCTTATATTCGTGCAAACGCTTAACCTGCATATCAAAGATTGAATCGGGGTTGAGAATAATTCCGTTTTTCTCCTTAACATAGTTTGCAAAACGCACCTTATTAGAGTGTTTGATTTCCTGGAGATTTGCAAGGACTGTCTTATCGTCTTTATAATCCATTAGCTTTTCAAGGTGGCTTGCATTTTTAATAAATCCGTCACCTATAAGCTCGGTAAGATATTCGGTAAGCTTGGGGTTGGCCTGACAAAGCCAACGGCGGTGAGCGATACCATTTGTAACATTGGTGAATTTCTCTGGAGTTAAAGAGTGATATTCTTTGAAAAGTTCATCAACAAGTATTTTACTGTGAAGTTTTGAAACACCGTTTACAGTGTGACAAGTTGCTACACAAAGGTTAGCCATGCGAACAACTCCGCTGTTAACAATTGAAAGTCGCTCTGCGAGAGCGTAATCTCCTGTTTTATAAATAACCTCTTCTCTGTAACGGCGGTCAATTTCTTTAATAATCTGATAAACGCGGGGTATTCTTTGCTTAACAAGGCTTTCGGGCCAACACTCAAGAGCTTCGGCCATAATTGTGTGGTTAGTGTAGGCAACGGTGCCTTTAACCAAATCCCAGGCGCGTTCCCAACTGTATCCGCACTCGTCAAGCAAGAAACGCATAAGCTCAGGTATACAGAGGGTGGGGTGGGTATCGTTAATGTGAATTGCTACCTTTTCAGGAAGATTTTCAAGTGTGCCGTATTTGTTGAGGTGTCGTTTTAAAATATCTTGAACAGAGGCGGAAACCAAGAAATACTGCTGACGCAGTCTTAATGATTTTCCCTCAATATGATTGTCTTCAGGGTATAAAACCTTAGAAATAGTTTCGGTCATGGCACGTTGTTCTAGCGCCCTCACATAGTCGCCTTGATTAAATGCAGACATATCAAAGTCCTGACATTCGGCACTCCAAAGTCTTAAAGCATTAACGGTTTTACCGTCTTTGCCTGCTACCATTAAATCATAGGGTACCGCGTGAACAGTCTGATAGTCTTTATGCTCAACATGATGGTAGTCGCCGTCCCACCATTCTACAATTTTGCCGTCAAAATTAACGTCTACTGCACTTGCAGGTTTGGCTTCAAGCCATACACCGCCGCCGGGCAGCCAGAAGTCAGGCATTTCGGTCTGCCAACCATCAACCAATTTTTGACGAAAAATACCCAACTCATAACGGATACAATAGCCCATTGCAGGATAGCTGCCTGTGGAAAGTCCGTCAAGGAAACAAGCGGCAAGACGACCAAGTCCACCGTTACCAAGACCTGCATCAGGCTCGAAGTCATAAAGCTTATCAATCTTAACTTTGAATTTTGCAAGAGCTTTTGACATTGTTTCGGTGAGTTCCAAATTATAAAGATTATTTTTAAGAGAACGGCCCATAAGGAATTCCATGCTCATATAGTATACAGTTTTAGCCTCTTGCTCATTGGTAGCTTTTTTAAACTGGGCGCGGCGCTCATTCATAATTTCGAGCAAGGTCAAAACACAAGCTTTATAAAAAAGCTCATCAGAAGCAAGTTCAGGTGTAACGCCGAAATTGTGTGAAAGCTTCTTTTCAATCATAGAAGCCAAGGTGTTTGCGGTGTAATTAGCCATTTAAATCTCTCCAATATACCAAATATATAATATAATTTTATTATCTGCTTATTATAATACAATATTCAAAAGGTTTTTTCAAGTATTATCTATAACTATAAATCGTCGTATTTTTATGCATTTTAAACAAAATAATATTTTTTATCGCTGAAAAACACATAGTTTTCGGCAAATAATACAATTTTTATAGATTTTATAAAACAATAGCCTTTCGAAATAATCAAAAGGCATTTTTTATATAATTCAAAGAATATTTAATTTTTCCGTCTAAAGAAAGTTCAGTGAAAACCTCAGCTACATCAAATCGAGGCTGCAGTGGGCAATCTGTTTTTACTATATAATCCTGTGCGGTATGTAAAATACGTTGCTGTTTAAAACTGCCAACTGATTCCATAGGTGAAATTAAGCTGTTTTTCTTTCGGGTTTTAACCTCAACAAAAACAATATATTCATCCTTTTCGGCAATTATATCTATTTCTCCGTATCTACACTGGTAGTTTCGTTTTACTATCTTATAGCCCGACTTTCTAAGAAAGGCGGCAACCCGAGTTTCACCGCTTCTGCCTGTTTCTCCTATGTTCATTTTTTATCACCTAAAAGTTTTTTCAAAAATGACAAACGGTGAATAGGGCAGGGACCATGCTTTAAAATAAGTTCGGTATGTTCCTTTGTGCCGTAACCCTTATGCTTCTTGAAATTGTATTCGGGATATTGCTTGTCATATTCCATTAGTAAGCGGTCACGCGTCACTTTTGCAAGTATAGAAGCCGCCGCAATGCTTGCGGATTTTGAGTCCCCTTTAATCACTGTTTTACAGGGTATTTTAATACCCTTAGGGGCTTTATTACCGTCTATCAAAGCATAGTCAGGCTTTATTTGAAGTCCGTCAATACTGCGGTTCATTGCAAGGAAAGTGGCTTCTAAAATATTGAGGGATTCTATTTCCTCAAGTGTACCAAAGGCAATTGAATATGCTATTGCCTTTTCACAGATAACATTATATAATAGTTCTCGTTTTTTCTCACTTATCTTTTTAGAGTCGTTAAGTCCCTCTATTACTATATTCTCAGGCAAAATTACTGCTGCCGCGCAAACAGGACCTGCAAGCGGGCCTCTGCCTGCCTCATCAACACCGCAAACTAAGTTATATCCTTGCTCAAATGCGTATTTTTCGATTTCAAAATCAGGCATTATTTTCTACCCTTTCAAGTGAGATAAATCCTATTTTGCAGTTGCGATATTCTTCAAGCAGCATATTAGCAGCTCTTTCTGTATCGGTTTCGCCACCGCGAATAACCATTCCGCGTTTTTTGCCTATAAGAGATAACAAGTCGTAGGAATCAAGTGTAAAATCAAGCTCTCCATAGCGCTTTTTAAGTAATTCGGGGTATGAAGCCGACAAACATTCGAGCAATCTCATAGCCAGCAACTCAACATCTAAAATCCTATCCTTAACAGCGCCTGTAAATGCTAAATGCTCACCTACAGTCTGGTCTTCGAATTTTGGCCATAATACACCAGGGGTATCAAGAAGTTCTAACTGCTTATCAATAGTAAACCATTGGTTGCCGCGTGTTACACCCGGGCGGTTTTCTACCTTTGCTTTGACACCGCCTGCAATACGGTTTATAAAAGAAGATTTTCCAACGTTTGGTATACCCACGACCATTACTCTTAACGGTTTACCCACCATACCTTTTTTGGCATAGGCTTCTAATTTTTCTGCTAAAACGGTCTTAACAGTGGTTTTGAATGAATTAAGACCTTTTCCTGACTTACAGTCTATACCGATAGCGGTAATCCCTTGAGTCTTATAGAATTTTATCCATTCATCAGTAACAGCACTGTCTGCCATATCGCATTTATTAAGAAGTATTATATGAGGCTTATTTTCAATAAGCTCTTTGATTTCGGGGTTTCTGCTTGAAAGAGGTATTCTTGCATCAACAACCTCTGCTACTGCATCTATAAGAGGTAATATTTCCTTTATTTTGCGTCGGGTTTTTGCCATATGGCCCGGAAACCATTGTATACTTTGAGTGTTTTCGCTCATTTATTATCAAGCCTTCCTATCTTTTCGAATGGGAAAATTCTATAAATAGCGTGTCCTAAAACATATCGGGTGTCTATAAGTCCACCTTCTCCTATACTTAAAAAACGGCTGTCTAACGATTCTGAGCGGTTATCGCCAAGCACAAAAATATAGCCCTCAGGTACATAAAGCGGAAATACCACATCGTGTTTATTTGTTTTAGAACTGATATAAGGCTCTTTGAGGGCTTTGCCGTCAACATAAACAGTGCCTGTGTCAAAATCTATATTTACAGTCTGACCGCCAACTGCTATGACACGCTTTATAATCGGTGTGTTATAAGCTGTCTGGCTGTCAATCGAGTTTTCAATGTTACGCGAGATAACAACAATATCGCTTTGTTCAGGGGTATAATTAAAGTTTGAAATGATTATCTTCTCGTTTTCAAAAAGAGTGTTTTTCATAGAATCACCGTCGATAGTAGCTACGCGGAAAACAAGAGTAAATATTATCACAACGGCGATAATAGCGGTAACTAATACTTCAAGCCACTCAATTACCCAAAGTGTTATGCTTTTCTGCTTTAAGGCAGGTGTTTCATCAGTGTTTTTAAGGTTTGTGTTGACCGAAAAACCCGAAACACCTTCATTTTTATCATGTTTTGAGTAATACTTTTTCATAAGAATAACCTCTGTAAAAAAATAAAGGAGACAGAACTTTGCTCCGTCTCCTTTCCAAATTAGATAAGCTCTTTAACCTTTGCGGCTTTACCAACTCTGTCACGTAAGTAGTAGAGTTTTGCTCTGCGAACTTTACCTTTACGAACAAGCTCAACCTTAGCAACACTCGGTGAGTGAACAGGGAATACACGCTCAACACCAACGCCGTATGATACGCGGCGAACAGTGAAGGTTTCAGCAATACCACTGTTGTTCTTAGCGATAACGGTGCCTTCGAAAGTCTGAATTCTTTCTTTTTCGCCTTCCTTAATTCTTACGTGTACCTTAACAGTGCTACCGATAAGAATTTCGGGAACATCGCTTTTTAGCATATCAGCGGTTAATTCCTTGATAATATCCATCTTTTTCCTCCTTAATTTGTTACCAGATGTTCGTACCTAAATAGCAGAGGACCATCCGCTTCAATGTCGATTTTTTCGGCAATGAACCCACCCATAAGGATTGGGTGAAATCAAATGCTCGTGTATTATATCATAACTCTTTGGAAAAATCAAGCATTATTTTCAAAAAGTTAATTCATATCCGCCTACGGGACGAATATTAAGCACGCAACAGCTATCCTTTCCAAAAGCGGTTTCTATCATTTGCTTGTAGTTGTCAAGCAATTCCGTGGGTATATAGCATTGAATTGTACCTGCAAATCCGCCACCGTGAACACGACAAGCGCCCTTGTCGCCCAAGAATTTTTTTGTAAGAGCTATAGCAAGGGAAAGTCCTTGCTCATTTACAGCAGATGTGGAATAAAGATTTTGCAGATAGTCATAGGAAGACTGTCCCGATGCGTTGACCATCTTCAGAAATCCCTCAAAATCCTTTGATTTAAGCGCTTCGAGTTGGTCAAGTACGCGCTGTTGCTCATTTATAAAGTGGAAAGCCCGAAGAACCGCTCTGTCTCCGCAAGTTTTTCTTATTTCGGCTATATTTGAATAGAATTTATTAGTATCAGCATCCCTTAAGAAATCAACGCCAAGCTTATTACTTACCGCTTTACATTCTAAAGTGATATCTGCATAGTCCTGTGTCAAGTTGGCGTGGTTTCCGCCTGTATCAACAACACAAAGTGTATAACCGAAGCTTTTAATATCAAGATCAATGCTCTCGGTAATAGGCTCGTCAGGATTCTTGAAATCTGCATAGGTAAAACCGCCCAAAGAACTTGCCATCTGGTCAAGCAGACCGCAAGGTTTACCAAAATATTCTCTTTCGGCAAACTGACCGATTTTTGCAATCTCAATCGGTAGTACTTTACCGTCTGCAAAAAGGTTGTTTACTATATTTCCTACCAGTACCTCGAATGCGGCAGAGGAAGAAAGTCCTGAGCCTTTAAGCACGTTTGATGTAGTATAAGCATTGAAGCCTTGAAATTTACAGCCCATTTGCTCAAATTTACTGCAAACACCGCGGATAAGTGAAATAGCCTTGCCCTCTTCACTTGCGTTTTTTTCAAACTCAGTTATATTAACCTCGTCCATATCATAGCCTTCTGATTTAATGCGGATAACACCGTCATCATTGAGAGAAACTATAGCTATAACATCAAGGTTTACACTGCCTGCAAGAACACTGCCGTGCTGATGGTCTGTATGGTTTCCTCCAACCTCTGTTCTGCCTGGGGCAGAAAATAGGCGTATTTCGTTTGATGTGGGGTAAATTTTGGCAAAGCTGTCGCAAGCCTTCGCATAACGCTCTTTTGCATTTTGGGTTTCGCCGTAAAGTAAGGCAAAATCTTTGTCAAATTTACCGTCAAGTATAGCTGATTTAATTTCGGTTATATTCATAGCCTATAGCCCCTGTATTTTAAATTAAAGCCAAAGTATCTCTTGCAATAGCAAGTTCTTCGTTGGTAGGAATAACATAAAGATTAACCTTACTGTTATCAGTAGAGATTTTAATTTCTTCGCCGTGAACAGCGTTCTTAGCCTCATCAATATACGCGTCGAGGTAGGTGAGACTGTCACAAACATCTTTACGTAAATTAGCATCGTTTTCGCCGATACCGCCAGTGAATACAATGGCATCAACTCCGTTCATGGCAGCAACATAAGAGCCTATGAATTTAATGATTTGATAGCGTTGCATATTAAGTGCCAACTGTGCTCTTTCGTTACCCTCCTTAGCGGCAGCAACAACGTCACGGTTGTCGTTTGAAATACCTGAAACGCCTAAAATGCCTGATTCTTTATTGAAAATACGGTTAAGATCGGCGGGTGAGAGATTTTCTTTTTCTGCAATATAAGTGATAGCAGAGGGGTCGAGTGTACCTGTACGTGTGCCCATCATAAAGCCGTCAAGCGGGGTAAAGCCCATAGATGTATCAACACAAACACCATTCTTAACAGCGGTAATTGAACAGCCGTTACCTAAATGACAGGTGATGATTTTCAAATCTTTTTTATCCTTTCCCTCAAGAGCGGCAACACGGTCGCTGACAAAACGGTGTGATGTACCGTGAGCGCCGTATTTACGAACCTTATACTGTTCATAATATTTGTAAGGAATGGGGAACATATATGCTTTTGCAGGCATTGTCTGATGGAAAGATGTATCGAATACTGCAACCTGAGGTTTTTCTTCACCAAAGGTTTTAATGCAAGCCTTGATAGCTAAAACGTGAGCGGGATTGTGAAGAGGAGCTAAAGCACCTAAATCATCAATATCTTTCAAAGCTTCAGGGGTGATAATGCAAGAACCTTTAAAGATACTGCCGCCTTGAACTATTCTGTGACCTATGGCAGATACTTCATCAAATGAATCTATAACTTTAGCATCACTTTTGGTAAGGGCGTAAACTACAGCCTCAAAAGCCTCGCTGTGTGTGGGCATAGCTGTTTCCGCTTCATATTTTCTGCCG
Source organism: Acutalibacteraceae bacterium (assembly GCA_045578145.1). GTDB lineage: Bacteria > Bacillota > Clostridia > Oscillospirales > Acutalibacteraceae > UBA737. The sequence continues at coordinate 12,886 of JAZNJT010000050.1, read as the reverse complement.
TCAGCCGCTTTATGAGAAATAGCACCTGAAACGCCTATTCTTTCACAAAGTCCTTTACAAAGTACCTGTTCATTATCCATATCAATAAGTTGATATTTAAGTGATGAACTGCCTGCGTTAACTACAAAAATTTTCATTTTTTAATCCTCCATAAAAAATTGTTGCTAAATTTTGTGAAATATGGTAAATTAATTATACAATTTAATATTATACTCTATCTTTTCAACTTTTTCAAGAGTGGAAGTGATATTTTGAATGTTTCGGGGATCATTGCGGAGTTTAATCCTCTTCATAGAGGACACGAATATTTAATTAAAACAGCCAAAGAAAACGGTCCTGTGGTAGCTGTAATAAGCGGAAACTTTGTGCAACGCGGCGATGTGTCTGTTGCCGAAAAGAGAGTTAGAACAAAAATGGCGCTTGAAAGCGGTGTAGACCTTGTGTTAGAACTTCCTGTTTTGTGGTCAATGTCTACTGCACAGAATTTTGCTTTAGGCGGTGTTTCGGTTTTGGGTTATGCAGGTTGTGACAGGTTGTTTTTTGGCAGCGAGTGCGGAAATATAGAAGATCTTAGAAAAACTGCCGATATTTTGTTATCTCCTGAGTTTGCCCTGCAACTTGAAAAACTTTCATATAAAAAAGAAACCTTTGCAAAGCTTCGTCAAGAGGCTGCCGAAAGCTGTGGAGTGCCAACCGATATACTAAAAAAACCGAATAACAACCTTGCTGTTGAATATATTTTGGCGGCAAGAAAAAACGGAATATCACTTGATTTCAGTACTGTAAAAAGAGTAGGTGCTATGCACGATTCTTTATGTGAAGAAGAGTTTGTATCAGCATCGTTGCTTAGAGAAAAATTAAAACAAAATGATTTTGATTACTGCAAAAAATATATGCCTCAAAGTTCACTTCGATTTTTAAATGAAGGGAACATTGCTAATATCGCAAGAATTGAAAGAGCAATACTTGCATTTCTTAGAACAAGAACGACCGAAGAATTACAAAAACTCCCTGATTTAAGCGAGGGAGTTGAAAATAAGCTTTTCGAGGCTGTGAGGGTTGCGGAAAGTTTAGATATGTTATATAATGAAATTAAGGTAAAACGGTATACTCTTGCAAGAGTAAGAAGACTTGTTCTTTCGGCGTTTTTAGGTGCGGACAACCAATTTTTTATGAAATCTCCGCCGTATATAAGGGTATTAGGTTTTAATAAAACAGGCGAACAGATTATAAAAACAAGGCTTAAAAATTCACCTGTGCCAGTAGTTACTACTGTGGCAGAAGTCAAAAAGCTCAATGAACATTCCCAAAAGGTGTTTTCATTAGAAACGCGTGCCACAGACCTTTTTTCTCTTTCATTACCGCAGGCATTACCTTGCGGGCTAGAATATAAATCAAAAATAATTAAAACGGGAGTGTTTTAAAAATGGTAACAGTAAAAGAATTAGAAAGTTATAAGAATTATGGAAAATGCGTAAGTATTTCAAACGGTGTTGTTGAGGCTTATGTCACGGTTGATATAGGACCGCGTATAATTAGATTTGGCTATGTGGGCGGTCAGAATTTTATGTGTGATGAGCGTGAGGAGTTAGGTTATTTGTCTGATGAAGCTTATGAGAATTTCTTTGGCAAAGGAAGAAAATGGGAGAGTTTAGGAGGACACAGAATTTGGCTTTCACCGGAAAGCTATCCTGAAACCTATTTGCCTGATGATCGTAAGGTGGATTACACTGTGACGGATTGCGGCGCGGTGTTTAATCCTCTTGCTGATAGTGAGGTTGGGATTCAAAAAACACTTGAAATAAAAATGGATAAAGACGATGCAAATATGCAGGTTATTATGAATGTTAAGAACATAGGCCCAAGTTCTAAAGAATTCTCAGTTTGGTCGCTTTCTGTTTGCTCGAAGGACGGCACATTGATTATTCCTACAAACACAAATGATACAGGACTTTTACCCAATCGTACAATAGTTGTATGGCCTTATACCGACCTTACTGATGACCGTATTTTCTTTGGCAAGAGATATGCAACAGTAAAACAGGATACAAATGCAAAAATTCCTGTGAAATTAGGATTTGACCTTAACGGCGGTGCGGCTTATTATGTAAAGAACGGCGAAATTCTTTGTAAAAACTATGAGACTAAGCATCCCGATGCAAAATATCCTGACAACGGTTGTTCCTTTGAAACCTACACAAACGGCTTGTTCCTCGAATTTGAAACATTAAGCGAGCTTAAAGAAGTAGCGGTCGGTGAGGAATCACAGCTTGTGGAACATTGGTCACTTTGCAAACAACCCTGTCAAGCAGATTTCAAAAGCGACGATTCGATTGATAATATGCTTTCTAAAATCTAATATAGAACTTAAACCCCCGCCTGATATTTCAGGCGGGGGTTTTGGATTTATAAGTGCGAAATTATGTTGTCAAGCACATTTTGCCGATTTATTAACTTTTTGCTATTCAATTTTATAATTTCAAATGATGTCGGAATTACAAATTATAGTATTTATCAAACTCTGCAGGATGGGGTATCGCGGATAGCTCTCGGCATTCTGCGCGTTTGCCTTTAATGAAATTCTGAATTAAAATTTCGGGGAATACTCCACCTGCCGTTAAGTAATCGTGGTCAGCCTCAAGGGCATCAAGTGCATCTTCAAGGTTTGTGGGAAGTCCTTGTAATTTTGCTTTTTCTTCATCCGAGAGATTATATAGATTAAAATCATAAGGTCCCCAACCGTTCTTGCTTGGGTCAATTTTGTTTTTAACACCATCAAGACCTGCCATAAGAATAGCGGCATAACAGAAATAAGGGTTACAGGTAGCATCTGGATTACGGATTTCAAAACGCCTTTCATTAGGCTGTTTCGCGTAAGCCGGAATACGAATTACGGCGCTGCGGTTAGATGTAGCGTAGCCTACAGTAACAGGAGCCTCAAAGCCTGGAATCAAGCGTTTAAATGAGTTTGTGCTTGGATTTGTAATTGCGCAAAGAGAAGCAATGTGTTTCAAAAGTCCGCCTATAAAGTAGTGGGCAGTTTTGCTCAAGTGTGCATAACCGTTATCGTCAGAGAAAACAGGTTCGCCATCTTTTAAGAGTAACATATGAACGTGCATACCGCTTCCTGCTTCGCCATAAATGGGTTTTGGCATAAGGGTAGCGCTTTTTCCATATTTAGCGGCAGTGTTTTTAATTATGTATTTAATTGTCATTGTAGCATCTGCCATTTTTGACATTTGACCGAGCATGGGTTCTATTTCGAATTGACCTGATGCTGCAACCTCAGGATGATGGTATTTAACTTTAATGCCGGCTTGCTCCATCAACATACACATTTCGCTTCTGCACTCATAAGAAGTGTCATAAGGTTTTGCGATATGATATGCTTTCTGTTTTGGGACAATGTGAGCTAAACCTTGATTCATACTGTTCCAATATGATTGCTCAGCATCTAATTCCATAGCGATAGAGTTAGGCTTAACCTGCCAACCTACTTGATCAAAAAGATAAAACTCAAATTCGGGTAAAATTAGCATAGTATCAGCGATTCCGCTATCCTTCATATACTGCTCGGCAGCAAGAACGATGTTTCTTGGATACTGTGCTAAAGGCTTGTTTTCTGGAGAATCTATAATCATAGCATTACCGCTCATTGTGAGGGTTGGGATTTCACAAAATGGGTCTATCATAGCGGTATCAGGGTCGGGTATAAAAACCATATCGCTCTTTTCGACAACTGCGTATCCATAGTTAGAAGCATCAAAACCTATACCGTTTACCATAATTTCTTCTGAAAAACTTTCTGCGGGGATAGTAACGTGGCGAAACTGACCGTTAATGTCAACCATTTTAAAATCAACCATTTTAATGTCTTGTTTCTTGATTTGTTTAATAATTTCTTTTATTTTACTCATAAAAACAACTCCCGTATTTTTAATATATTCATTTTATCCTAAATAAATCGGTTTGTCAATTACCGTATTTTAAATAGCCTACGCGCGTGTGTATTATATATAAGGTGTAAGACTGTAGTTTTCGGTTAAATTGAGTCTTAAAAAGTTTTTTAAAAAAAATAAAAAAATACTTGATTTTCGTTTTGATTTGTGTTATTATCTTAGAGCATGCTGTGATAGTATGGCATGAAACATGCGTTGATGCGGGAGGTGGCCCATCTAGAATGGGGAAATTTCCGCGGAGTATGTCCGATTTTAAACCGGGCGAAAACCACAGGAGCACTATGGGTACTTGCGAACTCACAGTGTAACGGCGTAGCGATGCGCTGTCCGGAATTGACTGCAACCCCAGCCAGTACCGGTTTTATAATGTACCGCGATGAAAAACACGGCACGTTGTAAGTTTTGCCCGCCAACTATTTAAGGAGGCGAAATTCACATGGCAGTGAAAGAAAAAATCCGAATCAGAATTAAGGGTTACGACCACGCACTTGTAGACCAGTCCGCTGAAAAGATAGTGGAAACCGCTAAACGTACAGGAGCACGAGTTTCAGGTCCGGTACCGCTACCGACTGAAAAGGAAGTTGTAACAATCCTTCGCGCTGTTCATAAGTATAAGGACAGCCGTGAGCAGTTCGAGATGAGGACACACAAAAGGCTTATTGACGTAATCAGACCTTCCAACAAAACTGTTGAAGCTTTGACCGGTCTTGAGCTTCCCGCCGGTGTAGAAATCGAAATTAAACTTTAATTTAGTATTACACCGCAGGTCATGTTGGTGAAAGCCAACCAATAACCAAAGGAGGAAAAAACAATGCAAAAAGCAATCGTTGGCAAAAAGCTTGGTATGACACAGCTTTTCGATGCAAACGGAAATGTTGTTCCGGTTACTGTTATTGAAGCAGGTCCCTGTGTAGTAGCACAGAAGAAGACAACCGAGAACGACGGTTACGAAGCAGTACAGGTAGGCTACGGCGACCTTAAAGCTTCAAAGGTAAATAAACCTATGAAAGGTCACTTCGCAAAGGGTGACGTTGCTCCGAAGAAGGTTCTTCGCGAGTTCAGACTTGATGATACATCTGCTCTCAATGTAGGCGATATCATTAAGGCGGATATCTTTGCAGAAGGCGACGCTGTTGACGTAAGAGGTACTTCTAAAGGTAAAGGTTATGCCGGCACAATTAAGCGCTGGAACTTTGGCCGTCTTAAAGAATCTCACGGTACAGGCCCTGTTCACCGTCACGGTGGTTCACTTGGTGCTTGCTCCAGCCCGTCAAGAGTTTTCAAAGGTAAGAAGATGGCAGGACATCTGGGTAATGAGCGTGTAACCGTTCAGAACCTCAGTGTAGTTAAGGTAGACGCAGAGAAGAACATAATTGCTGTTAAGGGTGCCGTTCCCGGTCCTAAGGGCGGAATCGTTGTTCTTTTTGATAGCGTTAAGGCCTAAGGGAAGGAGTGTTTAGATTATGCCTAATATAGCAGTACTCGATATGGCAGGCAAAAATGTTGGCGAAATCACATTAAGCGATGCTATTTTCGGAATTACTCCCAACGCTGTTGTTATGCATGCGGCAGTTATCAACTATCTTGCAAATCAGCGTCAGGGCACACAGTCCACTCTGACTCGTACCGAAGTTTCCGGCGGCGGCAAAAAGCCTTGGAGACAAAAGGGAACAGGTCACGCAAGACAGGGCTCAACAAGAGCACCACAGTGGAGACACGGCGGTATTGTTCATGCTCCAAAGCCTAGAGATTATTCTTACTCACTCAACAAAAAGGTTAGAAGACTTGCTCTACTCTCTGCTTTGTCCGATAAGGTTATTTCAGGCAACCTCATCGTTCTTGATGAATTAAAGCTTGAAACCTATAAGACAAAGGTTGTTGCAGATTGCCTCAAAGCAATCGGTGCAGGTAAGAAATCACTTATCGTGCTTGAGGATAACAATGCATTTGCTGTTAAGAGCATCGCAAACATTGCAGGTGCTAAGTCTGCTCAGGTAAACACAATCAACACCTATGACATCATCAATGCCGATACATTGGTAATCGTTAAGGGTGCTGTAGCAAAACTTGAGGAGGTATACGCATAATGAAAACCGCACAGGATATCATTATTGCTCCGGTTATTACCGAAAAGAGCATGTCAGGAATTGCTGACAAGAAATACACTTTTAAAGTAGCTCGTGATGCAAACAAGATTGAGATTGCTCAAGCTGTTGAGGCACTTTTCAAGGGTGCTAAGGTTGCAAAGGTTAATACAATCAGTGTTCGCGGAAAGATGAAGCGTATGGGACGTTACAGCGGTTATACTGCTGCTTGGAAGAAAGCAATTGTAACTCTCAAGGCTGATTCAAAGCCCATCGAATTCTTCGACGGTCTTATGTAATACGAGTTTGGAAACATTTGGTTTCCGGTGATGTATGAAGTACAGAACGTGCTTCGCTAAGCCAAAATAGGAGAGTGAAATTACAATGGCTATTAAACATTATAAGCCGACTACTAACGGCCGCCGTAATATGACAAGCATGGATTACTCCGAGTTGTCAAAGGTAGCGCCCGAAAGAAGTTTGCTTACAGCTATTAAGAAAAATGCCGGTAGAAACAGCTACGGCAGAATCACCGTTCGCCACAGAGGCGGCGGCAACCGCAAAAAGTATAGAATTATCGATTTCAAGAGAGAACGTTTCGGTATCCCCGCTACAGTTCTTACTCTTGAGTATGATCCCAACCGTTCAGCTTTTATCGCCCTCGTTCAGTATGAGGACGGCGAGAAGCGTTACATCATCGCTCCTCAGGACTTAAAGGTTGGCGATACTGTAGTAAGCGGACCTGACGCTGATATTAAGCCGGGTAACGCATTACCCCTTGTTAATATACCTGTTGGTACATTTATTCATAACATTGAGCTTTATCCTGGCAAGGGCGCGCAACTTGCACGTAGTGCCGGCAACATGGCTCAGCTTATGGCTAAAGAAAACGGAATGGCATTACTTCGTTTGCCTTCAGGCGAACTTCGTAATGTTCCTGTTAAATGTATGGCAACAGTTGGCGTTGTTTCAAATCCTGAACACGCTAATGTTAACTACGGTAAAGCAGGACGTAAGCGCCATATGGGTTGGAGACCTACCGTTCGTGGTTCTGTAATGAACCCCTGCGACCACCCTCACGGTGGTGGTGAAGGTAAGTCACCTATTGGCCGTCCGGGACCTGTTACACCTTGGGGTAAACCTACCCTTGGTTATAAGACCCGTCAGAAGAACAAGGCTTCCGATAAGTATATCGTGAAACGCCGCAAGTAATACGACGAAAGGAGATTTCATTATGGGAAGAAGCATTAAAAAAGGCCCTTATGTGCAACCGGTGTTGCTCAAGAGAGTCAAAGAAATGAATGAAGCCGGCGAAAAGAGAGTTCTTAAAACTTGGAGCCGTTCATCAACCATATTCCCCGATTTCGTCGGTCACACATTTGCAGTACATGACGGTCGTAAGCACGTACCGGTTTATGTAACTGAGGATATGGTTGGTCACAAACTCGGTGAGTTTGCACCTACAAGAACATTTAAAGGCCACGCAGGTTCTAAAACCAGCGGTAAGTAAGCGGCTGAAAGGAGAGTAAACAATGGAAGCAAGAGCAATACTCAAATATGCTCGTATTTCACCTCGTAAGGTGAAGATTGTTATGGATCTAATCCGTAATCAAGATGCTGACAAAGCTATGGCTATACTCAAATTTACTCCTAAGTCCGCTTGCGAGTATTTAGAGAAGCTTTTAGCATCAGCAATCGCTAATGCAGAAAACAATCACAATATGGATGTTTCACGTCTTTATGTTGCAGAATGCTTTGTTTGCCCCGGACCTACTCTTAAAAGAATTCGTCCGAAGGACCACGGCAGAGCACACCGCATTTTAAAGAGAACAAGCCATATGACAATCGTTCTTAAAGAACGCGATATTTAAGAGGAGGTTTAAGTAATGGGCCAGAAGGTTAATCCCCACGGTATGCGTGTGGGCATAATTAAAAACTGGGACTCACGTTGGTTTGCTAATGACAGCACCTTTGGTGACACATTAGTTGAGGACTACAACCTCCGTAAATACCTCAAGAAGACACTCTTCACAGCAGGTATTGCAAAAATCGAAATCGAACGTGATGACAAGCGCGTAAGACTTCACATTCACTGTGCAAAGCCCGGTATGGTAATCGGTCGCAACGGCGCAGAGATTGAAAAGTTACGTGCAACATGCCAAAAAATGATTGGCAAAAACGTTGTTATCAACATCGTTGAAATTAAGAGCCCTGACACTAATGCTCAGCTCGTTGCTGAAAATATCGCAATTCAGCTTGAAAAGCGTATTTCTTTCCGCCGTGCAATGAAGCTTGCTATCGGCAGAGCAATGAGACTTGGTGTTAAGGGTATCAAAACACAGGTTTCAGGCCGTCTTGGCGGTGCTGAAATTGCAAGAAGCGAACAGTATCACGAAGGAACCATTCCGCTTCAGACACTTCGTGCTGACATTGACTACGGCTTTGCTGAGGCTGATACAACCTACGGTAAGCTCGGTGTTAAGGTTTGGATTTACAAAGGTGAGGTTCTCAGCGATAACCGTCGCTCTAAAAAGGAAGGAGGAGCCCGCTAATGTTAATGCCTAAACGTGTTAAGTACCGCAGAGTACACAGAGGTCGTTTGACCGGTACTGCTCTTCGCGGCAACACCGTAACCCACGGTGACTTTGGTCTTCAGGCTTTAGAACCTGCGTGGATTACCTCTAACCAGATAGAAGCTGCCCGTATTGCTATGACACGTTATATCAAGCGTGGCGGTAAGGTTTGGATTAAAATTTTCCCCGATAAGCCAATCACAGAAAAGCCGGCTGAAACTCGAATGGGTTCTGGTAAAGGTTCACCTGAATATTGGGTAGCCGTTGTTAAGCCCGGCCGCGTAATGTTTGAAATCGGTGGAGTTAGCGAGGAATTAGCTCGTGAAGCTATGCGTCTCGCAGCCAACAAACTTCCTATCAAGTGTAAGTTTGTATGCAAACAGGAAATGGGTGGTGAGCAGTAATGAATGCAAAGGAAATCAGAGAGTTAAACAATGCAGAACTCAACGAAAAACTCGGTAAATTGAAAGAAGAATTATTCAATTTGCGTTTCCAACTCGCCATTAATCAGCTCGAAAACCCCATGCGTATAGTTGCTGTTAAGAAAGATATCGCTCGCATTAAGACAATTCTTCGCGAGAACGAAATCAAAAACAGCGCAGAGCTTTAAATTGGGAGGTAGCTGAAAATGAGCGAAAGAAACCTTCGTAAAACAAGAGTGGGTAAGGTTGTAAGCGATAAAATGGATAAAACCGTTGTAGTTGCTATTGAAGACAATGTAAAGCATCCGCTCTATAAGAAGATTATCAAAAACACTATCAGACTCAAGGCTCATGATGAGAACAATAGCTGTGGCATTGGCGACAGAGTTCAAATCATGGAAACCAGACCGCTTTCTAAAGACAAGAGATGGCGTGTGGTTGAAATTATCGAAAAGGCTAAGTAGTCTTACAAGGAGGAAAACACTGTGATACAACAACAGAGTTACCTCAAGGTTGCTGACAATACCGGTGCAAAAGAAATTATGTGCATCCGTGTTCTTGGAGGCTCCAGAAGGAGGTATGCCAACATTGGCGACGTTATCGTGGCTTCTGTTAAAAAGGCCGCTCCCGGCGGTACTGTTAAGAAGGGCGATGTTGTTAAGGCTGTAGTAGTTCGTTCTGCTAAAGGTCTTCGTCGTAATGACGGCACATACATCAGATTTGACGAAAATGCGGCAGTAATCATTCGTGAGGATAAGAATCCCCGCGGAACCCGTATTTTTGGACCTGTAGCCCGTGAGCTTCGTGAGAAGGACTATACAAAGATTCTTTCTCTCGCTCCGGAAGTACTTTAATGGGAGGTAAAGAAATATGAGTAAACTTCACATTAAAACAGGTGATACTGTAATTCTCCTTACAGGAGATAAAAAGGACCGCAAGAAGACCGGTAAGGTTCTTGAGGTTAGCCCCGAAGAGGGTAAGGTAATCGTTGAGGGCATCAACAAGGTTAAGAAGCACGTTAAGCCCCGCAAGGCTGGCGATCCTTCAGGCATTATTGAAACCGAGAGCGCAATTTACGCTTCAAAGGTTCAGATAGTATGCCCCAAATGCAATAAGCCCACCAGAGTAGGAACAAAAATCTACGAGGACGGCAAAAAAGACCGCTGCTGCAAAAAATGCGGCGAGACTTTCTAAGAGTAGGAGGAACTGACAATGTCAACATTAGCAAATGAATATAAATCTTCAATTGCACCCGCATTGATGACAAAATTCGGCTATAAGAGCGTTATGCAGATCCCCAAGCTCGATAAAGTCGTAATAAATGTAGGTGCCGGCGAGGCAAAGGACAACTCAAAAGTTATTGATGCTATAATCAATGATCTCGGTAAAATTACCGGTCAGAAGGCTGTTCCCTGCCGCGCAAAGAAATCCGTTGCGAACTTCAAGCTTCGTGAGGGAATGCCTATCGGCGCAAAGGTTACACTCAGAGGAGAAAGAATGTATGAATTTGTTGAAAGACTTTTCAATGCAGCTCTCCCACGTGTACGTGACTTCAGAGGAATCAATCCCAATGCTTTTGATGGCAGAGGAAACTATGCTATGGGCGTTAAGGAACAGTTGATTTTCCCTGAAATCGAATATGAGAAGATTGACAAGGTTCGTGGTATGGATATAATTTTTGTTACCACAGCCAATACCGACGAAGAGGCTCGCGAGTTATTAACTCTTATGGGCGCTCCGTTTGCGAAGTAAGGAGAAGGAACTATGGCTAAAACCGCTATGAAAATCAAACAGGCAAGACCTGCTAAGTTTTCAACAAGAGAGTATAACAGATGTAAAATCTGCGGCCGTCCCCATGCTTATCTTCGTAAATACGGTATTTGCCGTATATGCTTCAGAGAGCTCGCTTACAAGGGTGAGATTCCTGGAGTTAAGAAGGCTAGCTGGTAAGGCACAGATATATGTGACAGATAGAGTACTGTCACGATAAGGAGGTTTACGGTATGCAAATCACCGATACAATAGCTGATATGCTTACAAGAATTCGTAATGCATCTTCAGCAAAACATGATTCGGTAGATGTTCCCGCATCAAAGGTTAAGAAGGCTATCGCTCAGATACTTCTTGATGAGGGTTACATCGCAAGCTTCACCGTTGAGGAAGACGGTAAGCAGGGCATAATTCATATTACATTGAAATATGGCCAAAACAAATCGCAGATTATCACCGGCATCCGCAGAATTTCTAAGCCGGGTTTGCGTATCTACACTAACGTAGAAGATATGCCTAAGGTTATGAAGGGCCTTGGCATAGCAATCCTTTCCACCTCTAAGGGAATTATGACAGACAAGCAGGCTCGTTCAGCCAATGTTGGCGGCGAAGTTCTCGCTTATGTTTGGTAAGGAGGTGCACAAGGAATGTCTAGAATAGGAAAGAAGCCTATCGCAATTCCTGCAGGTGTTGAAGTTAAGTTAAACGGTTCTGAGGTTACTGTTAAAGGACCTAAGGGTGAACTCAAAAATACCTTTAGTGCTGATATGAACATTGCCATTGAAGGTAATGAAATCATCGTAACCCGTCCATCTGACGTTAAAGAACACCGTGCGCTTCACGGCCTCACACGTACACTTATCGCTAATATGGTAGAGGGTGTTACCAACGGTTACCAAAAGCAACTTGAGGTAAACGGTGTAGGTTACCGTGTACAGAAGCAGGGAAAAAATCTTGTAATGAACTTAGGATATTCTCATCAGGTAATTATGGAAGAAATCCCCGGCATTACAATTGATGTACCCAGCCCTAACTCAATAGTTATCAGTGGTGCAGATAAGCAGATGGTTGGTCAGTTTGCGGCAGAAGTTCGCGAAAAACGTCCTCCCGAGCCTTACAAGGGCAAAGGTATTAAGTACGTTGGCGAATATATCCGTCGTAAAGAAGGTAAAGCAGCCAAGGGTGCTAAGAAATAATAAAGGAGTGTATTTAAAATGGTTACTAAACCTAACAGCAATCAGGCTAGAATTAAAAGACATGCCCGCGTTCGTGCTAAGATTAGCGGAACTGCTGCTTGTCCTCGCCTTGATGTATTCCGCTCCAACAGCAACATTTACGCCCAGCTTATCGATGATGTAAACGGTGTTACTCTTGCGGCAGCAGCTTCAAACGAAAAAGATTTCGATTTGAGCGGCGGCAATTGCGAGGGTGCCCGCAAGGTTGGACAGTTAATTGCTAAGCGTGCCGCAGAAAAGGGCATCACCGAGGTTGTATTTGACCGCGGCGGATACATTTATCACGGCCGTGTAAAAGAGCTTGCCGAAGGTGCCCGTGAGGGCGGCCTTAAGTTCTAATAAGGAGGAATACTTTTGGCTACAAATATTGACGCATCAACATTAGATTTAAAAGAAAAAGTAGTAGCTATTAACCGTGTTTCCAAAACTGTTAAGGGCGGACGCATTATGAAGTTCTCTGCTCTTGTAGTTGTTGGTGACGGTAACGGTACAGTAGGCTACGGTATGGGTAAGGCCGGCGAAGTTCCGGACGCTATCCGTAAGGGTATTGAGGATGCTAAGAAGAACCTCATTAAGGTTCCGCTTAAGGGAACAACCATTCCGCATGAAATAATCGGCGAATTCGGCGCAGGCAGAGTTCTTATGAAGCCTGCCGCACCCGGTACCGGAGTTATTGCCGGCGGTCCTGTTCGTTCCGTTGTTGAAATGGTCGGCACCAAGGACATCCGTACAAAGGCTCTGCGTTCCAACAATCCTTGCAATGTAGTACGTGCAACCATGGACGGTCTGTCCAAGCTGCGCAGTGCTGAAGAAGTTGCAGCGATTCGCAATAAGTCGGTTAAG